>JAIORE010000087.1 GCA_021108315.1 Candidatus Cloacimonadota bacterium | reverse complement strand
CTCACTATTCATGCAGATCGTGGTTCCAGTATGAAATCTAAAAAAGTAGCATTTTTGCTAAGTGATCTTGGAGTAACAAAATCTCATTCCAGACCCTATGTTAGCAATGATAATCCGTATTCGGAATAACATTTTTAAACAATGAAATATCGTCCTGAGTATCCTGAAAAATTCTTTTCAATAGCTGAAGCAAGAGCATTTTGTCTCTTTTTCTTTAATTGGTATAATAAGAGCATTATCATTCCGGAATTGGTTATCTTACACCTGAATTAGTTCATTATGGGGCTGCTGATAATATTCTAAAGAAAAGAGGAGAGGTTTTATTAGATGCATATGAAAGAAACCCTAAACGATTCAGATTTAAGAAACCGAAGTTGAAAAATTTGCCAAAATCTGTCTGGATCAATAAACCAAATAATATCGAAAATGTAGAAAAAAATGTTGTTTAAAATAAGCTCGAAAAATGTCCAAGATTGCTTGACAAATTCCGATAACACAAATTCTAAATAAAATCATAGATTGAATTTAAGAATAATCCAATTGACTAAGAAAACCTTTAGGAAAATCTTGTCAGTAATAAAAATATAAGGAAAAAGAATGACTTTATCATATTACATTTATAAATATCCCTATAAAATATTGTGGTTTATTCATAAAATCTTAAAAATGAACTCCAAGATAGTTTTTTATTGTGCAGATCCTTTAGATTATGAAATGTTTATTCCAATTCAAAAACATCTTCCCGATATTCCAATTGTTGCCAAGAATAAAAAAACAAAGGATTATCTTAAGAAAAAGAATATCAAATACAAAAATATGCCGGTGTTTCCGGATTCAGTAATTATGGCTCGCCATATGCCTTACAAATTTCCTGTTATAAAAATCGTTAAATTCGGGTTTGATCATGGTCTTTATCAATTCAAAAAATGGACTTCTTCAAAATATTATAATCAATTTGATATATATTTTGTTTCAAGTAATGAGCAAGTTAAAAAAGCAAAAGAGATGGGAATAACCACCACAAAAGCAATTGGATATCCTAAATTGGATAATGCATTTAATGGAATTTATAATGAAAATTATTTGAGAAAAATTAAAGATGATTTGAATTTAGATCCTCAAAAGAAAACGATTATTTTTACTTCTACTTGGAATGTTGATGGGCTTTCAGCACTTGATAGATGGATTGACAAGGTTCATCTTCTAACAGAAAAGTACAATATTCTAATAACAGTTCATACTTGGACATTAGACAAATACAAAACCATACTAAAACAAATAGATGGGACAGTTTATTTAGACAAATTTGACGTAACTCCATACTTAATGATTTCTGATATTTTTGTGGGAGATTATAACTCTCTCATTGGGGAGTTTTGTGCTTTAGATAAACCAATGATAACCTTTAGTATGCAAAATAATAAGAAAACTTTACCGGGAATTTTAGAAATGTTAGCAAATATTAGCATTCAAATTGATGATTTTGAGATGATTTTTGATGCTATAAAAGATAGTTTGTTAAATCCTGATAAAAAATCGCATGAGCGAGAAATGGCAAATCAAATTTTGTTTCAATCACTTGATGGAAAAGCAGGACAGAGAGCTGCTACTGAAATTAGAAATCTATTGAAAAAGAGAAATTTAATAATCTAACCTAATTTGTGCGATTTATTTTAAAATTAGGTGTTAAATATCTTTTTTAGTTAGTTTTGTTAGTTTATGTTCGTTGCTAAATTATTTTTACCAAGCTAACCATAATATCATTTAAAAAGATCATCAATTATTGGTTTTAAATCATATATTTCAATTGGTTTTTGAAAATATGCAGCAGGATTTACTTTTTGTGCTCTTTCAAACAAATTTCTTTCAGGATATCCAGTCATGAAAATTATTTGAATCTTTTTATATTCAATAATTTTTTCAGCAGCCTTAATTCCATCAATTTCACCTGATAAGTGAATGTCCATCAAGATAACATCGGGATTATGTTTTTTTGCTTCTCTAATAGCTTCTTCACCACTTGCTACAAAATTGCATACTTCATAACCAGCGAAATTTAGTTCTATTTTTAAAGATCGGGCAATTATAGCTTCATCTTCTACTATTAGAATTTTGATTTTTTTATTCATTTTACACTCTCTTATAATGCAAATTATCTTTAAAACTGATCTGCCATTTTAAACCATTATCCGTATCATATCGAACTTGACCTTGTAATTGATATTCGACAAGAGAAAATATGTTTTGAAGTCCTATAGAATCATTTTTTCTTAAATCCAAATCAATTGGAATTCCAATTCCGTTATCACTCAAATAAATATTTATAGTTTCATTCTTATCCATGAAAAGCTTAATAGTTATTTCACCTTTTTTATTATTCGGGAAAGCATGATTGAATGAATTTGAAATTATTTCATTCAGGATTAATCCAATAGGAATTGCTGAATCAATCAATAAAAATATACTTTCCAAATCAAGTTTAAATGAGATGAATTTTGACTTTTCTCCATGACTTCTTTTGAGCAAATATGATAAATCTATAATGTAATCCTTCAAATTTATTTGTGACAAATCTTGGGATTGATAGAGTTTTTGGTGAACAAGTGACATCGCATTTATCTTATTAATTATTCCAATAAATGAATCCTGAACAAATTTAATATCTGATCCTCGAGATTGAATTCGAAGCATAGAAGAGATTACTTGCATGTTATTTTGGGTTCGATGATACAGTTCTCCCAGAAGTGTTTCTTTTTCTTTAAGATTTCTTTTAATTTTTTCATTTGCTTGTTTGTGTTTGATGGCAAGAGCAATTTCTTCTGAAATATAAGTAAGTATTTCTATATCCTTTTCAGTATATAGATTTGGATTATCATAACTTTGAACCGCAATAACTCCTATTGTTAAATCATCAATTTTTAAAGGAGCACCTAACCATATTTCAGATTGTGTGCCAATCATTTCAATTTTTCCCTGCTTAATCATTTTATTTTGAAGTTTGTAAGTTGCAAATAGAGGTTTTCCTGATTGAATTACATATTTTGTAAGTGATTTCCCAGCGGGGAAAGATTCATATTGATCTTTTTTATCAACTTTGAAAGGAAGAGAAATTATATCGGTTTCCTCATCATACAAGGCAATATAGAAATTTTGTACATCAATAACATCTCCTAAAAACTTTCTTACTTTTTGGCAAAGTAAATACATATTTTCAGTTGTATTGAGAGCACTTGAAATATTAAATAGTGTTTTTTGTATCTTATCAGTTCGTTTACGCTCGGTAATATCTCTCCAGACCGTGTGAAGAATTTTATCTTTTTCACCATTAGAAATAGCAGTCAACATCATTTCAACAGGGAAAATTTCTCCATCAGATTTCTGATGATACCATTCGAAACGGTGACTGCCGTTTTTAAATGCAATTTCCATCATTTCATCAGCTTTTTTTGATGAAAGTTTCCCATCAGGTTGCTTCTCCGGTGATAACTCTGCAGGTGACATATTTAAAAAATCTTCCTTTTTATCATACTTTAGTAGATTTATGGCAGCTTGATTACAATCCACAAATCTATCATTATGAATTAATAAAATAGCATCTTTTGATTTTTCAAATAAATCTCTATATTTTTTTTCCGATTTTATTCTTTTCTGTATTTCGATAACAATATTTTTATGTTCAAGGCAGGCTTTTATTGCAATACTTAATTTTATTGATAATCCGCATAACATATTTGCTAATGTTTCGGTAACAATATCTTTTTTGGAATAAACAAGATGAAGAATAGCTTCTTTTTTTATCGGGATAATTAAAACAGCTTCTTCTTTTCCGATGATTTTATTGCAATATTGCAAAAAATCCTTATCTTTTTTGAATTTTATTACAGTTTTCTGGGTTAAATAAATTTGTTTAAAAAGCGATCTAAAAGATATTTTTCTTTTTGATATTTCTTCTTTTGTCAGTTTTGAACCTGCTCTTGCACCCATCTGTAATTCTTCTTTTTCTTTAAAAAGCCAGATAGTTCCCCGTTGAGCATTTGTTTTATGAACAATAGTGTGAATAACTTCATTAAGCATTTCTTCAATGATCAAGCTGTTTCCAATAGATAGAGAACATTCATAAGAGATACTAAGGTTTTGAATAAAAGAATTAGAAATATTATCCATAAATTATTCTCCCATTCCAATTACAATGGTATTATTATATAATTCGATATATTTATCACCTATCGAAGCTACTTCACCAAGACTTAAAAAACCAAACAAAACAGATTTTTCGGCAATTTCGTTCCAGATAAGTTTCAATGCTTCTTTATGTTGATCATCTAAAAAAATAGTTCTACAAATGCAATCTATAATAAGTGTTTTACTTGGTGTTTTTTTATTTTTGTTTTTAAATGAAATTTGAGCTTCTTTTACAACTTTTTCATACGACGAGATTATTTTATCTGGATATCCTTTCATTATCATCAGCATTGAATTTATGGGGATTTTTGCGCCGAGTAAAATGTTGTTTCCATCTTGAATTGCTAGAGAAGCACGTGGAATTATTTCACCATCATACTTTAACATTCCAAGAGGATAAGTTTTTGCAATTGATAAGTAATTTTCTTCAGTAATTGTTTTTTCTGAATCCTTTTCAACAATAGTTTTGTAATATTCCAAAGCAGAATTCCAATTAATAGATTTCAGGATTCGTTTATCAATATCAGTTACAATAGATGGTCCGTCAATAGTCTGTAATCCGTGTTTTATGCCGATAGACATATATTCTTCCATCATTACAATTATTGCTCCTCCTGTAAAACAATCTTCACTTGTGAATAATGAAGCACGTTTAGTATCTTTCAAACTTCCTGTTCCACCACCGATGAAAGTCATCTCTTTTCCGCTTAATTCATACAAGGTTTCGATAAGTAAATCTGTATTATCCGACCAGCCGTCAAAGAATATCATAACAGTTTCCGTTTTAGATGAAAATAAACTTTGTGAGATATTTCCCTTAAATTCATTCAAGTTATTAATTTTCTCAATTGAGATCGAAGCACTAATAGAGCAGCCAACAATTCCCTTTTTATAAGAATTTCCATTATAGATCACTTCAGGGAAAATACAGCCAACTACATCAATTTCCAATTTTTTAAGTAACAAATGAATCTTTTTATAATCAAAATCGGTATCATCAGCAACGAAGAGGAAAATTCCGTCGGGTTCATCTTTACTTAATTCGTTTAAAAATGTTTCCCATCCTTTTAGGTTATTTCCATCATAGAATAAAATTTTTTGAAACACGATAACTCCTTATAAATTTCTTTAATATGTTAAATCCAAAATTTCTCTTTAAACTTGTTACGACGTTTGTTTTCGTAATGCTGTCAGCATTTCCAAGAATCCCGAAAGCTTTCCGGAGGGAACGAGAGCATAATAATGAAAACAAACCTCATTTCCTAACCCTTTCTACTACAATCTGTTCATTATACACAAATATTGAATTTGTAAAAGAAGCCCACAAATTTATTTGTGGGAGATGAATGAAACAATGTTTTATAACCGTTTCAACTGTTTCAAAACCATTAAAATGGTTAAATGGTTATGTATTTAAATTTTCCCACGATTAAAATCGTGGGCTTCTATATGCTCTTTATAAGCGTATCTACAGACTTGTGTATAATGGACAGTCCCCTACAATGAGAAGGGAAACTATTTCTTCTTCTTGATACTGTTCATTATCCATAAATCTGATAACAAGCTCAAACAACCACAAAGTGGTTTAATATCAATAGCCGTAAGTGAAACCTATGGCTTTCATTTTTTTTGTTATTTAATATTATTAATTTCCTATTTTTTGATAACTTTTCTCAAACTAATCACAAAAATTACACCCTTTGGTTCATTATCTAAAACGAAAATTGATCCACCATAATGTTCAATTGTTTCTTTCACAATATGCAATCCAATACCTGTGTGTCCTGTTTTACCGTAGAAAAAACCTTCATCAAATATTTTATCTTTTACTTCGTCCGAGATTCCAGAGCCATTATCTATAAATTTAATTGTACAGATATTTCTTTCAGAAGATATATCAATATCAATTTGAGATGCTTTGCCATGTTTTATGGAATTAGAAATGAGATTTGAAAACACTGAGCCCAAAGCATCATCTGCAAATACTTTACATTTACCTTCAATACTGAATTTTATCATGGGAAAATGAATCGGAAAATTGCTTGCAACTTCAAATACTTCTATCTCATCCAAATCTGCATTGGAATCTATAAATGATTCGTAATTTCTATAATCTACAATTGTCTTTATGCTTCGATCTACTCTTTTTTGAATTTCATTAAGCATAGTTTTATCGGAGTTGTCTTTAAAGATATTTACTGCACTTTTAATAACTGCAAAATCATTAGAAAGATCGTGTCGAATAATTTTGTTTAACATTTTTAGACGCTTACGACCAATTTTTATCTCATCCACTTTTTTTTCTAGATTGATATTCAATTTTTCCAGATCTTTCATCGCATTATCAAGTTGCTCTTTTTGAAGTGTGATCAATTTATTTTTTTTAATTGTCAGTATATTTTCCTTTTTATTATCATGATAGCGTTTGAAAATAACAAACAGGAAGAAAAAAACTAATATAATAATTATTAACAATGAATATCGAAGATTTTTCTGTTTTTCTAATTGCAGACTTTTTATCCGGTTATCTTTGCGGAGAAGCTTATTTTCTTTTTCTTTTTTCTCTTCAACAAGATCTCTTTGAATTTTAGCAACCTTTTTTATGCTTGTCGTAAAAAGAGTATCCTTCAATTCGGTATAATGTTTATAATTTTCAAAAGCTTTTTTATAACGATTAGTTTTTGTATACAGTTTTGAATAAATAAGAAATGATTCTAATTCTATCTCTTTTAAATCAACATTTTGAGCATACTCAAAAGCTTTATCAACATATAAAAAAGATTTCTTATATTGGTTTAAATCAAAATACAAGTCTGCAAGATTATTTGAAGTATTTGCAATTGCCCATCCATCATGTAATTCTTTTGAGATAGATAGTGATTGCTGATAATATTTAAGTGATTTATCGTAATCCTTTAATTTAAAATAAACTATGCCAAGATTGTTGTAAATTGTAGCAATACCTTCTTGATTATTGAGTTCTTTATCATTCTTGAGGGCGATAAAATAATATTCAAGTGCTTTATCATAATCTTTGTAGTCATTATATATTATTGCAATATTGTTATAGGCAATTGAAATTCCCAATTTGTTATTTGTTTCTTTTTGAATTTCGAGATGTTTATTGTAATATTCCAAGGCAATATCATTATCTTCAATTGATTGAAATACAGTTCCAATGGCATTATAAGAATCTGCAATTCCTATTCTATTATCTAATTTTTCATACATTTTTAGACAATAAAAATATGTTTCTAATGCTTTGCCATATTCTGCTAAAACATGATAATGGCTGCCAATTGTGTAAAGAGTTCCAGCTATTTCAAGAGTGTCATTTAGAGCTTTATCAATTTGTAACGATTTATTATAATATTCCAAGGATTCATTAAACATCTCCTTATGTCTATATGTATTTCCAATGGCATAGTATACTTTTGATATATCAGGCTTAAGACCTAATTCTAAAAAGATATTCAATGATTTATCCAAGTATTCTAAAGAACGATCATACTCATGCGAGTGAATATAAACAAAACCAATAATTTTAAGTAATCTTGCCCTAACTTTACTATTCTCAGATTCAATCATTGTCAGTGCGTTTAATAACTGTTTTAATGATATTTCATCATTTCCCATAAGATAATTAATATATCCCAAGTTTCCATAAGCTTCTGCTTTAAATGTTCCAAGTTTATTGGATAATTCTATAGCTTGATTACCAAACTCAAAAGATTTTGATGTATCAACATCTGTAAATTCAATAGAAAGTTCAATTAATAGTTCAATTTTCTGAACACTTTCCTCAGTATGTTCCATTTTTTGCTGAAGACTATCAATTTTTGTATCAATTGAAAACAATAAAATTGGTAATAACAAAACAAATAAAATTTTTTTTTTTTTGTTCACTAAAAAATCTCCTAAAGATAAATCCACAAAACATTAGTTTAATGTCTATATTTCTTTTCTTTTTTCAAATCCAATTCTTCAAACTCACCCTCAGTCCCTCTCTTTATCTAAAGCGAGGGATGACTTCAGCTTTTCTTATGTTCCTTCTCTTGAAATTAAGAGAAGGACAGCAGGATGAGTTCATTGAGAAAAATAAACAGATCATCATAGTTTATAAAAAAATGTACTTTCGCAAATCATATCATTAATCTTTCCAATAACTTAGATAGAATAAACGAACTGAGAAATGTAAGTATATTTCTTTTCTTTTTTCAAATCCTTTTCTGATACTGGTTATCTTTAAACTTGATGTGCCACTTTACTCCCTTATCTCTTTCACAATTTATTGTGCCGTCTAACTGGTATTTGACAAGAGAAAACACATTTTGAAATCCAATTGTTTCTGTTTTTTCAGGCTCAAAATCAAACGAAAAACCTACTCCATTATCATCTAAAACAATATTGATAGTTTCATCTTTTTCTTTGTACAACCGGATCAATAATTCTCCTTTTTTGTTATCAGGAAAGGCATGTTTATAGACATTAGTAATTAATTCATTTAGAACTAAACCCAAATGAACTGCTGAATCTATTATCACAAAAACTTCTTTTAAAGCTAATTTTAAAGAAATACTTTTTGCTTGGTTACTGTAACTACGTCTCAATTGCGTCAAAATATCTTCAATGTATTCTTTTAAATTTATAATTGAAAGCTCTTTTGATTGATACAATTTTTGTTGAACCAAAGACATTGCTTTAATTCTATTATTGATAGTTTTGAAAGTTGAATGAACAAATTCATTATCAGAATATTGTGATTGCCTTTTGAGCATTGAAGAGATGATCTGCATATTGTTATTAGTTCGGTGATACAACTCTTGTAGAAGAATATTTTTTTCCTCCAAGTCTTTCTTAATTTGCTCTTCAGCTTTTTTGTGTTCGATAATTTCATTTTGTAATTGTAAATTTGATTTTCTCAACTCTTCTGTCCTTATCAGTACTTTATCTTCCAACTGTGTATTCACTAAAATTAATTCTTTCTGAAGATGGCTAATTGAAAGATGTGTATGAATCCTTGATAACAATTCTTCAATTTCAATAGGTTTGGTTATGTAATCAACTGCTCCAAGATTGAAACCTTTAACTTTATCAATGGTATCTGCAAGTGCACTCATAAATATTACCGGAATATTTTTTGTTACTTCATTTTTTTTTAAACGACGGCAGGTTTCATAACCATCTATTCCTCCGGGCATCATGATATCGAGAAGTATAATATCTGGGATTCTTTTCTGAATCAGATTAAGCATTTCTTCACCGCTTCTAAAAGGTACTATTTTAAGATCAAAATCCGATAAGTATTGATCTAAAATTGCTAAGTTTTCTTTAATATCATCTACTGCAAATATGGTGGAATCTTTTATTACTTTGATATTCATTTTATGTCCTCCAATGTTTTTGAAAATTATCAATAATTTCTTCTTTGTTAAAAATTTTTGCTACAATCATCAACAAATTAGTGAATAACCAATTTTACTACTTCGCTTTAAATTTATCTAATTCTTCCTCAGTCCTTCTCTTAACATAAGCGAGGGATTATTTCCGCTTTATTCTCCTTGCTTTTCTTATGTTCCTTCTCTTGAAATTAAGAGAAGGACAGCAGGATGAGTTCAATGATGAAAACAAACAGATCATCATTGTTTTTAAAAAATCTGCTTTCTCAAGTAATATTTCTAATCTTTCTAATAAGTTAGAAAAAACAAACGAACTTGGAAATGTTGAAACAATAAATTAATTTTCAAACCCGTTTCTCATACTGATTATCTTTGAATTTGATATGCCATTTTACTCCATCTTTTGTGGTACAATTTATTTCACCATCAAGTTGGTATTCTATAAGTGAAAATACCGTATGAAATCCTATAGTATTAGATTTTTTAGGCTCAAAATTAGATAGAAAACCAATTCCATTATCTTCTATAACAATATCTATTGTTTCATATTCATCTTTATTCAAACTGATATTTATTTCTCCCTTTCTGTCATTAGGAAAAGCATGTTGATATACATTTGAAATCAATTCATTAAGAATTAGTCCAAGAGGTACTGCAGAATCTATTAATACAAAAACTTCTTTTAAATTTAATTTCAAAGAAATATTTTTTGCTTGAATGCTATAACTATGCCTTATCTGCACTAAAATATCTTCAATATATTCTTTTAAATTGATAAATGAAAGTTCTTTGGATTGATATAATTTTTGTTGAACCAAAGACATCGCTTTTATTCTATTATTGATAGTTTTGAAAGTTGAATGAATAAATTCACTTTCCGAATATTGGGATTGCATTTTTAGCATCGAAGAGATAATCTGCATATTGTTTTTGGTTCTGTGAAACAACTCTCGAAGAAGAATTTTTTTCTCTTCCAGATCTTTCTTGATCTGTTCTTCAGCTTTTTTATGTTCAATGATTTCATTTTGTAATTGTATATTTGATCTTCTCAATTCTTCTGTTCGAATCAGCACTTTTTCTTCCAATTCAACATTCTTCAAACGGAATATTTCCGCTTCTCTCTCTTTTTTTTCAGTTTCATATTTTGTTTGCATTTCAGCAATTTTATTACTGCTTTCTTCATTGTAGATAATGTCTTTTATCTCTGAATATAGTTTATAATACTCCAAAGCTTTTTTGTAGTCTTCTTTGGCAACATATAAATCGGAAAATACTTCATAACTCTCTTCAATTAAATCTTTTGCATTGATTTCTCTTGCTAATTGTAAGCCTTGTTCAAGATAGGTAAATGCTTTATTATAATTTTTTAGTTTTAAGTGAAGATTACCAATATTATTAAAGGAACTGGCAATTCCATTTTTATCACCAATTTGTTCCTTAATTCTTAATGATTCTAGGGAATATTCTAAAGCCTTATCAAAATTACCAAATTCATAATGAATAAGTCCGATATTGTTTAAAGAACCTGCAATTCCATCTTTATCTTTCATTTCTCTCTTTATTTCCAACGATTTAGAAATGTATTCTAAAGCTTTATCAAATTTTCTTTGTTTTTTATAAATAACTCCAATATTATTTAATAACCTTGATATACCTTTTTGGGCATTAATCACTTGCATTGTCTTTAATGATTTTTGATAAAATATTAATGCTTTATCATAATTCCCCAGCTCATAATAAATAATTCCAATATTGTTCAAAGAAATTGCAATACCTTTTTCATCTTCTATCTCTTCCTCAAATTTTAATGATTTAAAATAATATTCCAAAGCTATATCATAATTACTTAATTTTCGATTAATAATTCCAATATTGTTTAAACATTCAGCTAACTCTTTTTTATCCATAATTATTTCATATAATTTCAAAGCTTTTTGATAAAAATGTAGGGCTTTATTGTAATTACATAAAATACGGTAAATTGAACCAATATTAGATAGAGAATTAGCATTTTCTTTTTTGTCACCAATTTTTGTTGATAATTGTAATGCCCGATTAGCGTATTTAATAGCTTTTTCAGGTGAAATTTTTAAACTTGCTTTTGATAACTTGTTTAAAAGTTCTATTTTTCCTTTATCATCATTATTGAGATTGGCTAATTTTTTTTCAAGATCAGTTATTTTCATATTTACTCTGCTTTTATTTATACTCGTTTTTCATGCAGATCATCTTTGAACTTGATGTGCCATTTTATTCCATTTTGTATTGTCCAATTTACTTCACCATGAAGCTGATATTTAACAAGAGAGAATACTGTTTGAAATCCAATTGATTCTGCTTTTTCAGGTTCAAAATCAAGCGGAAAGCCAATTCCATCATCCTCTAAATGGATATTGATTGTTCCGGTTTCTTCTTTGAACAATCGGATTATTATTTCCCCTTTTCTATTATCTGGAAAGGCATATTTATATACATTGGTAATCAATTCATTTAGAACCAAACCCAAAGGAACTGCTGAATCAATTAACACCATAACTTCTTTTAAGTCTAATTTCAAAGAAATATTTTTTGATTTGATGATGTAACTATTTCTCAGTTGTGTCAAAATATCCTCAATATATTCTTTCAAATTGATAAGTGAAAGCTCTT
This sequence comes from Candidatus Cloacimonadota bacterium, assembly GCA_021108315.1. Taxonomy (GTDB): domain Bacteria; phylum Cloacimonadota; class Cloacimonadia; order Cloacimonadales; family TCS61; genus JAIORE01. The sequence continues at coordinate 7,312 of JAIORE010000087.1, read as the reverse complement.
TTGACTGAAATAATTTTTGCTGAACAAGTGACATCGCTTTTATTCGATTATTTATTGTTTTAAAAGTCGAATGAACAAATTCATTTTCCGAATATTGTGATTGCATTTTTAGCATTGAAGAGATAATCTGCATATTGTTTTTGGTTCGATGAAATAACTCTTGAAGAAGAATCTTTTTTTCTTCAAGATCTTTCTTGATCTGTTCTTCAGCTTTTTTATGTTCAATAATTTCATTATGCAATTGTATGTTTGATTTTCTCAATTCTTCTGATCGGATTTGTACTTTTTCTTCTAATTCAACATTCTTTAAACGGAATATTTCCGCTTCTCTTTCTTTTTTTTCAGTCTCATATTTTGTTTGCATTTCAGCAATTTTATTGCTGCTTTCTTCATTGTAGATACTGTCTTTTATTTCTGAATATAGTTTATAATACTTCAGAGCTTTTCTGTAATCTTCTTTAGCAATGTATAAATCGGAAAATAGTTCATAACTCTCTTCTATTAAATCTTTTGCATTGATTTCTCGTGATAGTTGTAAACCTTGTTCAAGGTATGTAAAAGCTTTATCATAATTTTTCAGTTTTAAGTAAAGATCAGCAATATTTGTTAATGTATTTGCAAGCCCATTTTTATTTCCTATTACTTCATTAATTCTAAATGATTTTTGATAACATTCTAAAGCATTATTGAATTTATTTTGTTTTACATAAATTTCTCCAATATTGTTATGCAAGAGAGCAATACTATTCTTATTCTTCATCTTTTCATTTATTTTCAATGCTTTAAAATAATATTCTAAAGCGAACTCATAATTACCAATTTCATAATAGATAAGTCCGATATTGTTCAAAGAAGAAGCAAGCCCTTTTATATCTTTAATCTCTTTCTTTATTTTCAAAGATTTTTGATAGAAGCTTAAGGCATTCTCATAATTACCTAAATTCCAATAAACCAACCCAATATTATTATATGCAGCAGCAATGCCTTTTTTATTACCAATTTTATCCTTTATTTTCAGAGATTTTAGATAGAAGTTTAATGCATTTTCGTAATTACCTAAATTCCAATGAACAAGCCCAATATTATTAAAAGTAGCAGCAATACCTTTTTTATTTTCAATTTCATTCCATATTTGCAATGATTTTAGAAAACACTCTAAAGCTTTATTATAATTACTTAATTTTCGATGAATAATTCCGATGTTATTTAAACACTCAGCTTCATACTTTCGATCTGAATTTATTTCATATATTTTTAATGCTTTCTGATAAAATTGCAAACCTTCATCGTAATCACCTAATATTTGATAAATTTCACCAATATTAGATAATGCAATAGCTCTTGTGTTATTATCATTTATTTTTTTTGCTAATTCTAAAGCCTGTTTACCGAAATCTAAAGCTTTTTCAGATGATGTTTTCAAACTTGCTTTTGATAATTTGTTTAAAAGTTTAACTTTTTCTTTATCATCATGAAGATCAGTTATTTCCATATTTACTCTACTTTTACCTAATTTGTGCGATTTATTTTGAAATTAGGTGTTAAATTCTTTTAGTAAAATGATTTGGAAAAAATTGCAGTAATACCAATTAGGTCTTTCAAGATTTTTTCCTAATTCACTTTTACAAAAGAAGTTAGTGCATAATGAAAAAATAAATCGCTCAATTTAGGTTTTATTATACTCGTTTTTCATGCAGGTTATCTTTGAACTTTATGTGCCATTTTATTCCATTTTGTTTTGTCCAATTTACTTCACCATGAAGCTGATATTTAACAAGAGAAAATATTGTTTGAAATCCAATTGATTCTACTTTTTCAGGTTCAAAATCAAGCGGAAAGCCAACTCCATTATCTTCCAAATGAATATTGATTGTTCCTGTTTCTTCTTTGTACAACCGGATTATTATTTTACCTTTTCTATTATCTGGAAAGGCGTATTTATATACATTGGTAATTAATTCATTTAGAACCAAACCCAAAGGAACTGCTGAATCAATTAACACCAAAACTTTTTTTAAGTCTAATTTCAAAGAAATATTTTTTGATTTGATAATGTAACTATTCCTCAACTGGGTCAAAATATCTTCAATATATTCTTTCAAATTGATAAGTGAAAGCTCTTTTGACTGAAATAATTTTTGCTGAACAAGTGACATTGCTTTTATCCGATTGGTTATTGTCTTAAAAGCTGAATGAACAAATTCATTTTCCGAATATTGTGATTGCATTTTTAGCATCGAAGAGATAATCTGCATGTTGTTCTTCGTTCGGTGAAACAACTCCTGAAGAAGAATTTTTTTTTCTTCCAGATCTTTTTTAACCTGTTCTTCGGCTTTTTTTCTCTCAACAACTTCATCAAGTAAAAGTAAGTTAGATTTTCTTAATTCTTCTGTGCGAATCAATACTTTTTCTTCTAATTCAACATTCTTTAAACGGAATATTTCTGCTTCTCTCTCTTTTTTTTCTGTTTCATATTTTGTTTGCATTTCAGCAATTTTATTACTACTTTCTTCATTATAGATACTGTCTTTTATTTCAGAGCAAAGTTCATAATATTCAAGGACTTTCTCATATTTGTTTTGTACAGAAAATAAAGATATAAATATCTCATAATTGTCTTTTATTAACTCTTTTGATTTGATTTCTTTTGCTAATTTCAAACTTTGTTCAAGATATGAAAGAGCTTTTTCAAAATTTTTAGCTTTTGTGAAATGTCTGGCAATATTCGTGGAAACTCTGGCAATTTCCCATTTATCTTTAATCTCTTGGAATATTTTTAAGGCTTTAAATTGAAATTCTATTGCATTATCATAATGTTTTAAAAGTTCGTGAAGATTACCAATATTTGATAAGGAAATTCCATTTAGTCTTTTATCATCAATTTCTTCGAATACTTTTAAAGATTTAGTATAATATTCTAACGCTTTATCATATTTTTTTTGATGTTTAAAAATAACTCCAATATTGTTTAATGACCTTGATATACCTTTTTTATCATTAATTGCTTGCATTATTTCTAAAGATTTTTGAAAAAAGACTAATGCTTTGTCCTCATTATTTAGAAAGAAATAAGTACTTCCAATACAGATATATGATTCTGCAATTTCTTTTTTATCAACTATATTCTCACATATTTTGCCTGCTTTCAGATAATAGAATAAAGCATTATCATAGCTACCTAATTTTCGATAGACAAGACCAATATTTTCTAAAGATTTAATCAATCCTTTCTTATCATCAATTATTTCGTACAATTCTAAAGCTTTTTTATAAAACTCCAAAGCTTTATCATAAATAGTTTTGTGATTATAAACATTCCCGATAATTGATAATGAATTTGCCTTTTCAGTTTCATTATTTATACTTTCAGCTATTTCAAAAGATTGTTTAGCATACTCTAAGCTTTTATCAGAATTGTTATCTAAATATGATTTGGAAAGTTTATTAAATAATTGAATTCTTTCTTTGTCATCATTTATAATTTTTGATACTTCTTTTTTGGAATATTCAGTGTTTTTCATGGAATCTACTCCCTTTATTTATCTTATGTTTCATTTTCATTAACCATAAATTTTAGTTTGTGGTGACGAATATATATCATGCATTTTTATAGTCCTTTTAAGGACTTATCATCAGTTCGTATTTTCTCAAATATTACTTCCAATTTTCTTTAAAAGTTTTGAAACCCTTGAAAGGGCTGACAGCCTAAGTTTTGTATTTCATTCCACACGCTAAAGCGTGTGGGTAATGATATTAACCGTAAACTTCAGTTTGGGGTAATAAACTAACATTTCTCACTTCAAATTCAATTCTTCAAACTCACCTTCAGTCCCTCTCCTTGCACTAAAATGTAGATTTAAGTGCAGGGCGAGGGATGACTTCAGCTTTTCTTATGTTCCTTCTCTTTAAATTAAGAGAAGGACAGCAGGATGAGTTCATTGAGAAAAATAAACAGATCATCATAGTTTATAAAAAAATGTACTTTCGCAAATCATATCATTAATCTTTCCAATAACTTAGATAGAATAAACAAACTGAGAAATGCTAGTAACAAATATAACCAGCATTTTTAATTTCGTTCCAATGCTCTGTGTCAAGCGTAAATCTTTGTTTTCCTTTAAATTTAAATTTCAAATCAGTCTTTTATACCTAATCATCTTTAAATATAATATGCCATTTTACACCATTCTTTATTTCCCATTTGATTTCACCATGAAGCTGGGATTCAATAAGAGAAAATACAGTATGGAATCCTATTGTTTTGTTTTTTTGGGGATCAAGATTTATTGGAAGACCAATTCCATTATCCTCCAAATCAATATTAATCATTTCACTTTGGTCTTTAAACATACGAATTATTATTTCTCCTTTTCTATTATCAGGAAAGGCGTGCTGATATATGTTGGTAATTAATTCAGTAAGAACCAATCCTAAAGGAACAGCTGAATCTATTAACACAAAAACTTCTTTCAGGTCTAATTTTAAAGTAATATTTTCTGATTTGGAACTATAACTACGCCTTAATTTTATAAAAATATCTTCAATATATTCATTCAAATTGATAAGTGAAAGCTCCTTTGCCTGATATAATTTTTGTTGAGCTAGCGACATTGCTTTTATCCTGCTATTGATTGTCTCAAAAGTTGAATGAATAAATTCACTTTTCGAGTATTGTGATTGCATTTTCAACATTGAAGAGATAATCTGCATATTGTTTTTGGTTCGGTGATACAATTCTTGAAGAAGAATTTTTTTTTCTTCCAAGTCTTTCTTTATTTGTTCTTCAGCCTTTTTTCTTATAGTAATTTCATTCTGCAATTGAAAGTTAGATTTTTTTAATTCTTCGGTGCGAATCTGTACCTTTTCTTCTAATTCAACATTCTTCAAACGGAATATTTCCGCTTCCCTCTCTTTTTTTTCCGTTTCATATTTTGTTTGCATTTCAGCTATTTTTTTACTGCTTTCTTCATTGTAGATACTGTCTTTTATTTCAGAAAACAATCTATAATAAAACGTTGCCTTCTCAAAATCCTTAATTTTGGAATAAATACTTGATAATTGATGATAACAATTTTTCATTATCGGTTTCATTTTAATTCTTTTTGCAATTTCTAATGCGAGCAGGGCTTCTTGCAGAGCAAGCTCATAATTACCCAAAATCACATAATTCTCTGCTAAGTTGATCGTCAATACGGATATTCCTCTTTCATCATTCAATTCTTTACGAATTTGTAATCCTTTCTGAAAATATTCAATAGATTTATCTATCATCTCTAAGTTTTGATAGCATATACCAATATTGTTATATGCATTCGCCATGCCGTTTCTATCATTAATTTGCTTATTAATTTTTAGTGATAGAAAATAGTATTCAAATGCTTTATCATAATCATGTTTAATTTTATAGATGATTCCAATATTATTATATGAAGTTGATTCTCCAAGCTTAGAACCAATCTCTTTAAGAATTGGCAATGCTTTAAAATTGTATTCCAAAGCTTTTTCATAATTTCCTAAATATTTGTAAATGATTCCAATATTATTGAAATTTTTTGCAATTCCCCTTTTATTACCAAAATCTTCTTCAATAGTCAATGCTCTAAAATTTGCTTGCAATGCTTCTTGATAATTACCTAACCTTGTGTTAATTGTTCCAATATAGCTTAAAGAACTGGCAATTCCGCTTTTTTCATGGATCTCTTCTGAGATTTTCAGTGATTTTTTATAATATTCAAGAGCTTTTTGAAAATTATTTTTTTTATAATAAATAACACCTAAACAATTCAATGAAATGGCAATATTGTGTTGATTATTGCCTTTTTGGGATAATTCATACGATTTTAAGGCAAATTCTAAGCTTTTGTTAAAATTGCTTTGCAAATATTTCTCAGAGAGTTCAATGTATATTGCTATTCTCTCATCATTACTCAATTTATTTGATAATAACTTTTTTTCAAGATTTTTTATAGAATCTTTCATACTCAATTCCTCTTTTTCGATTCACTATTTTCCTAATGTGCTTCTTAATTTTATCTCAAAAACTACTCCAGTCGGTTTATTATTTTTGACAGAAATTGAACCACCATAACGGTCAATTGTTTTTTTTACAATATGTAACCCGATTCCCGTATGACCTGCTTTTCCAGAAAAGAAACCTTCTTCAAATATTTTATCTTTAATATTATCAGGAATTCCTGTTCCATTATCCATAAATTCTATTTTACATATTTTATTATTTGAAGTTATTTTGATATCAATTTGAGATGAATTACCATGTTTTATAGAATTTGTAATCAGATTTGTGAATACTGAATTTAATGCATCATCTACTAAAACCTTGCCTTCACCTTTAATGTTGAATTTTATTTTTGGAAATTCAATAATGAGCTTTTCAAAAAATTCAGCTAATTCTATTTCAATCAATTCTGCATCTGAATCAATAAATATTTCATATTTTTTATACTCAGCAATTGTTTTTAGACTTTTATCAACTCTCTTCTCAATTTCAAAAAGCATTTTTTTATTGAATGTTCGGGTAAATATTCTAATAGCACTCTTGATAACTACAAAATCATTGGAAAGATCATGCCGGATAATTTTATTCAACATTTTTAATTGTTCACGGCTCATATTTAATTTTTCTTGAGCTTTCTTACACTCAGTAATATCACGCCAAACCGTGTAAAGAATTTTATTTTTTTTATCATTAGAAATAGCTGTTAACAATACTTCTACAGGAAAAACTTCTCCATCAGCTTTCTGATGATTCCATTCAAAACGGTGACTGCCTTTTTCAAAAGCTATTTTCATCATTTCATTTGCCTTAATAAATGATTCTTTTCCATCTGATTGTATTTCCGGTGACAATTTTGATGGATGTGAATTTAAAAATTCTTCTTTATTATTATAACGAAGCATATTAATTGTGGCTTGATTGCAATCCACAAATTTACCATTTTGAATAATTAAATTAGCATCTTTTGATTTTTCAAATAGATTTCTATATTTTTTCTCACTTTTCCATAGTGCTTTCTCTGCCTGTTTACGTTCGGTGATCTCTTTCTCCAATTGTTCATTTGCAGAAATAAGTTCAATATTTTTCAACCGAGAAATTTCCGCTTCTTTTTCTTTCTTTTCTGTTTCATATTTGGTTTGCATTTCAGCTATTTTATTACTGCTTTCTTCGTTGAAAATACTGTCCTTTACTTCCGAATAGAGTTTAAAATATTCATAGGCTTTTTGATAATTAGCTTGCTTAGTGGCTGTAAAAAAATAATCTTTACAAATCATTATCTTTGAGGGCTTATTGTGT
>JAIORE010000011.1 GCA_021108315.1 Candidatus Cloacimonadota bacterium | reverse complement strand
GATAGGTACGGCATTTAGAACTTATCCAGATACATCAAATTAATGACACACCCAGTGCAAATTCCTGAACCACACTTAGCTCGATTATTCTCTACCGTGATTTGTGATGAATGCGGAGAAACTGTTGTGGAAAATAGAACAAATACAATTGATGATAAGGTTTTATGCCAACCTTGTTATTGTAGATTGAGTTAATAACATTTTTATTGAAAAAATATTTAGGAGAAAACATGGATGTAAAAGAAGTAAAGGTAATGAAGAAAATTCTCAGTGCAAATGATAAAATCGCATCAGAACTAAGAGTCGAGTTAGATAAAAAGGGAATTCTATTTATGAACTTAATGAGCTCTCCGGGTTCAGGTAAAACAACTCTAATGGAACTAACAGCAAAAAATCTTGGTGAAAAAATGTGCGTGATAGAAGGTGATATTCAAACAACCCTTGATGCCGATAGAATTGCAAAAGCCGGAATTCAAGCTTATCAAATAAACACTGGACCTTTTGGAGGAGATTGTCATCTGGAATCAAGTTGGATCAAATCCGCAATAGAAGAAATTGATTTGGAAAAAGTTGAATTCATTTTTGTAGAAAATATTGGTAATCTGGTCTGTCCAGCTGAATTTGACGTTGGAGCTCATATAAATGCTGTAGTTTTAAGCGTGACAGAAGGTGAAGATAAACCATTGAAATATCCCCTTGCTTTTCAGACTTCTTCGGTTTGTATTATTTCTAAAATTGATCTTTTACCGTATCTTGATATAAAAATTGAAGATATTAGAAAAAATATCCAAAAAGTAAATCCTAAAATGACAATTATTGAACTTTCCGCTAAGAATGGTGATGGCTTAGATGGATGGATTGAGTTTTTGAAGAAATAATAGAAATCATAAAGATAATATTTCTCGCAAAGACACTGAGACGCAAAGAAAAATGAATGAGGAATTACGAAGGGAAAAAGAAAAATAAATTAGCCACTAATTCACGAATAAGAAAAATACAAACAATTATTATTAGTGCATTCGTGGCATTTAAGTAAAAAATTATGGATGAAACAAGAACATTAACAGAAATTAAAAGATTTGTTAATACCAAATCTGAAATGCTTACCGATATTGTGGCACGAGAGAGATCATTCTCTATTTTTGTCAATGGGAAACGTCTTCTTTCTATATCTGTGCTCCCAGAAAATTTGAGAGAATTGGCTTGGGGATTCTTGTTTTCGGAAGGTATTATACAAGATAAAGAAGAAATTCTATCTGAAAATTACACTTTGGGAGATAGTTTCATAAACTTCAAGCTGAACATTCCTCAAGAAAGGTTGTTCAATTTCTTTAATACCGGTGAAAAAACATCTGGCTGTGGCTCTTTCCTATCTTCAGCACTTTCGGTGGAAAGAGAGAAATTTCCAAAAATTATTGTTAATTCAGCAGAATTGTTAAAACATATGGTAGAATTTCAAAAAGATTCTCAACTTTTTAGAGAAACCGGTGGTGTTCATAGTGCTGCTCTAGTACTGGACAATAGAATTATTTCCAGAGCAGATGACATCGGTAGACATAATGCTGTTGATAAAATTATTGGAGATTCAATTCTAAAAGCTATTGATCTAAGTAAAACAATACTTTTGAGTAGCGGAAGAATATCTTCGGAAATTGTGAAAAAATGTGTACGTTCCGGTATTCCAATAATTGCTTCTCAATCAGCTCCCACTTCAGAAGCGATTCGATTGGGTTGGGATTACAAGATTTTTATTATTGGATTTATGCGAGGGAAAAGATTTAATCTCTATACTGGATTTGATGATTTGGTCTTTCCGAGAATCTTCTAATCCTTTATCAATCATACGCTTAAATGCTAACTCGCTCATTATTTCTTCGTATGAAGCATCATCCGGTTGAGATTTTATTATTTTTGTCATTTCTTCTTTAGCTGTTTGCATAATTTTTTCCTCTTTGATGTAAAAATAATTCACAATAATCATTGATACATTAAATATAATTTCCATTTTCCCATAAACATCTTAAATAATTATTTCTGTTTTCTGTATATGATGTCAAGCAGATTAATTAGACTTGTAATCAAATTAAAAAAAAATATAACCTAATCAGAATGTTAAATATCAAAAAAGCGTAGAAAGCGTAGAATTGGAATAGTGAAAAGAATTGTATGAGAGTTGTTTTTTTTAAATCTAAAATAATTATGAAAAATTACTAACTTTTTTATAACGGTTCATAACAATTTCATATTTAATTAGATCATGATGTGTGTTAATATTAAAAAAATGCTTAATATCTTTTTCTTCAATTGTAAAATATTTTAGATTGATTTTTTTATAGAAACCACGAATAGAGCAGTGATTTTTCCGAAGATTTTCGTTTATACGCGGTAAACAGTCTGTTGAATATATTGAATGCAAAGGCTCAATTCCTTCGATATGTTTAGGAATTAATGCTTCCGGTTGAATATCTAAAAAATAATTTATTTGGTTTTGAATTAATTCTTTATTCAAATTCGGCATATCACATGCAAAAACAAAGATATATTTGGTTTCACAATTTGATAAAGCAGTATGAATTCCTGCTAAAGGACCACAATCTTTGTAATAATCTTCAACTATTCTGATATTCGGAAATTTCTTTCTAAGAATATCTTTTGAAGTTACAATGAGAATTTTCTCAAAAATATTAGAAAGTAATTTTATTTGTTTTGTAAGAAGATGACAATTCCCTATTTTTATTAATGATTTTTCCTTTTGAATACGGGAATTTTTTCCATCTGCAAGTATCACAGCTGTAATTGGTTTTATTTTATTATTTTTCATACAATTATTCAAAAAAATCAAAAAACCCCGCAAAAATGCGGGGCTAATTTGCAATTTATTATTTTGAACCCTTTACGAATAACCACCAGTAAACAGTAGCACATAGAATTGCCCCACCAACAAAATTACCTATGGTTACAGAGATTAAGTTTTCGGTAAAAAATGATCCCCAGTTCAATGAAGTAAGTGTAGATAGAGATTTCCCTGAAGCAGAAACAGCATCTGGGAATGTTTTTGCATAAATTCCAGCAGGAATAAAATACATATTTGCAATAGCATGCTCAAATCCTGAAGTTACAAAAGCCATAATCGGAAAGAAAATTGCAAGAACTTTGCCACCAATATCTTTAGCAGCAACAGCCATCATCACAGCGAGACATACAAGCCAGTTACAACCGATTGCTCTAAAAAAATACATCATATTGTGTGATGTTCCGCCATCAACGGTTGCAGCCACTTTTCCGTAAGCAATGTTTATTGCTGTTCCACCAACTACACCACCGGTTAAGCCACTCATTTTGGCAATAACCCAGGCAAGAAAAATTGATCCGACTAAATTTCCAAGATAAACAATTCCCCAATTACGTAACATTTTACCAAATGTAATGTCCTTGTTTAAGGCTCCAATCATCATAAGATTGTTTCCCGTCCAGAGTTCTGAACCGGGAATGATAACCAACATAAGTCCAGTACTAAAAACTGCTCCAATAAAGAATTTTTTTAATCCGAACAAAGCAGCTGAACCTCCAATTGTCCAACCAGTTGCAACAGTTGTTGCCAAATGTGCGGCAAAACCAATAAATACACCAGCTAAAATACCAAGCACAAATAGTTGTGCAAAGGATTTTCCTGCTTTTGCCTTACTTACGCCAACGAAAGCTTTTGCTAAGTCAGCCGGGGCTAAGAAATTTGACATAATTTCTCCTTTTCCTTTTTTATTTTTGTTTTTTTCAACAATATTTTTATTGAATTATTAATTATCTTCTTACATATTATCAAAGTACTTTTTCAATTCTGGCAGCACAAACTTTATATTCGGGAATTTTTGCAATAGGATCTAAAGCCGGATTAGTTAATACATTTGCTGGAGATTCTTTATAATGGAATGGAATATAAATTACACCTTGCAGTATCCTTTTAGTTACAAATGCCGGAGCAGTGATCTCCCCTCGACGTGTTGCAATTTTGACAATTTCACTATTACTAATTCTCATTTGTTCAGCATCTACAACTGAAATCATAACCATTGGACCAGCTAAATTATTCAAACCCTCTGTTTTACGTGACATAGTTCCTGTGTGGAATTGTTGAAGAACGCGTCCGGTAGTTAAGATTAATGGATATTCTTCATCCGGAAGTTCATCTGGTTCTTTGAAAGCAATAGGACTTAATAAACCTTTTCCACGAGCAAATTTACCTTTATGAAGATAAGGTGTTCCGGGATGTTCCTCATTCGGACAAGGCCATTGTAAACCAAATCGTCCAATTCTTTCCCAAGTGATTCCACCATATTGCGGAGTTAATTGATTTATCTCTTTTGTTATGTCTTTTACAGTTTCATAGTTCCAATCAGAACCCATTGCATTAGCTATTAATTGAACAATTTCCCAATCGGTTTTTACTCCTTCAGGAGGTTCAATAACCTTATTGATTCGTTGAACTCTTCTTTCGGTATTTGTGAAATGTCCGTCTTTTTCAGCATAAGCTGCCGCAGGTAAGATCACATCGGCAAATTCCGCAGTTTCTGTGATAAACATATCCTGAACGACCATAAAATCAACTTTTTCCATAGCTGCTATCACATGTTTCTGATCAGGATCTGATAAGAATGGATTTTCACCCATCACATATAATGCCTTCACTGTTCCATCATAAGCACCATCGATCATCTCGGTAACAGTGATACCAGTTTTGTTATCAAGTTTACAATTCCAAGCTTTTTCAAACTTTGCTTGGGCATTTGCATCTACAACTTTCTGATAACCAGGATAGACATTGGGAAGTCCTCCCATATCACAAGCACCTTGAACATTTGATTGTCCCCGTAATGGATTTACTCCACCACCTTCAACACCCAGATTTCCACAGATCATCTGTAAATTGGCAGTAGTCCAAACATTGTCCCGTCCGGTTGTATGCTGAGTTATTCCCATTGCATAATATAAAGAGGCTGTTTTGGCTTTTCCAAATAGTTCTGCAATTTTACGAAGTGTTTCAGCTTTTATACCTGAAAGTATTTCAACATTTTCAGGAGAATACTTTTCCTTCATAATTTCTGCTTTGAACTCCTCAAACCCCTCTAAACGTTCTTTGATATATTCTTTATCTTCCCATCCATTTTTCAAGATTTCCTGCATCATGCAGTTCATTACAGCAACATCAGAGCCCGGACGATGAGCAGCATAAATTTCTGCATAATCTGCCATTACGATCTCTTTTGGATCAATCACTATTACTTTTGTGGTTCCTTCCCGAACAGCTTGTTTAATCCGAGCAGCAATTACAGGATGAGCTGCAGAAGTATCTGAACCGATGATTAAAATAACATCAGCTTTTTTGATTCCGGCAATGTCATTTGTCATAGCACCACTACCTAATGAAGCAGCCAGACCGGCTACTGTAGAGCTATGTCAGAGTCGAGCACAATGATCTATGTTATTTGTGCCCACCTCCTTTCTAATTAATTTTTGAAATACAAAGTTTTCTTCATTAGTTACTTTAGCAGATGCTAAACCAGCTATTGAATCGCTTCCAAATTCCTTCTTTAAACTAGATAATTTACTTGCCACAAGTGAAATTGCTTCATCCCAACTTGCCTCCTTAAACTTGCCATTTTCTTTGATTAGGGGAGAAGTAAGTCGTTCTTCACTATTCACAAAATCAAAACCATAACGACCTTTCACACAAAGCATTCCATTATTCGTAGGAGAATCTTCTACACCTGTAACACGAACAATTTTTTCTCGTTTTCTATCTATGTGAACCTCAAAACGACATCCAACTCCACAGTAAGGGCAAACTGTTTCTACTTTTTCAAGTTCCCATACCCTACCGCTTCCAATTGCTCTTTTATCAATAAGACATCCAACCGGACAAAGTTGCACACACTCTCCGCATTGAACACAAGCTGAAGTTCCCATAGGGAGATCACCATCGAAAACTATTTTTGTTTCAAATCCTCTATTTCCAAAATTGAGAACTTCATTTACAACTGTATAATTACAGCCTTCCACACATCTTCCACAATTGATACATTTTGAACGATCTACACGAATAAATTCACTGGAATCATCCATTTCGTATTTATCATCATAAAGTTGAAAGCTTGGTCGCTCTATTCCAAGATAATAAGCTGCATCCTGTAATTCACAATCACCATTTTGCTCGCAAGAAAGACAATCATGTTGTCCAGAAGATAATGCCAGATCAACAACTACTCTTTGAGCTTGAAGAACTTTCTCAGAATTTATTGTAACATACATTCCATCACTGACGGGAAGGTTACAGGAAGTTTTAAGCCCAGGCATTCCTTCTACTTCTACAACGCAAGCACGACATTTGGCTGCTTTTCCAGTTTTCTCATGATAACATAGATGCGGGATGTATATTCCATTTCTCAAAGCTAATTGTAATACAGTTTCGTCTGGTTTTGCTTTATAAGCTTTCCCATTTAAATAAACTATCATTTAGCTACCCCCATATTTATTTTATTTTTCATAATTATTACTTCATTCTTGCTAAAAAATCTATTCTAAAATTATCAATTGCACTTTTAATCGGCATATAAGGAGATTGACCTAAAGCACAAAATGATGTTTTATTCATAACTTCAGAAATTCTAACCATTTCATCAAGGTCTGCTTCTTTACCCTTACCTTTTCTAATTCCATCTATTAGTTTGAATAAAACTGTGTTACCATTGGAACAAGGATTACACTTTCCACAAGATTCATGTCGGAAAAAACGAATAATAGACCAAAGCATCTCAACGAGATCAGCATCTTCATTCATTACAAGAATTGCTCCAGAACCAAGAACTGCCCCATATTCCTGTAAACTTGAGAAATCCATTTTGACATCCAACATATCATTAGGTAAAAATACACCGGCAGCACCACCAACCAAGGCAGCTTTGAAAGACTTTTCTTCCCTCATTCCACCACCATATTCATTTATAATAGTTCTAAGACTTGTTCCCATTTCTGCTTCACATAGCCCAGGAAGTTTTACATCACCCATCATCGTATAAACTTTAGTTCCCCTGCAACATTTTGCACCAATTGTATTATACCAATCAGCACCATTTTTTATGATAGAAGGAACATTTGCAATAGTCTCCACGTTATTTACAACTGTTGGCTTAGACCATGCACCTTCAACACCTGGAAATGGTGGCTTTGAACGAGGTGTTCCCCGATTTCCTTCCATTGATTCAATGAGGGCAGTCTCTTCCCCACAAATATATGCACCGGCACCAATTTTGATTTCAATTTCTAGATCGAAACCACTACCAAAAATGTTTTTTCCCAGAATTCCATATTCATTTGCTTGCTTTATAGCTAATTCCAAGCGATGAATGCAAAGTTTATATTCACCTCGAATATAAATATAAGATTTGGAAGCACCAACTGCATAAGCAGCGATCATGATACCTTCTAACAATTTATGTGGATCCCCTTCCATAATAAGACGATCCTTAAAGGTACCTGGTTCTCCTTCATCTGCATTTACAACAATGTATTTTTGTTTTGCACGCAAAGGAGCAGTAAAACTCCATTTAATACCAGCTGGAAATCCAGCTCCACCTCTTCCGCGTAAACCGGAGGCTTTAACTTCATTAACTACTTCAGTTGGTTTCATTTTAGTAAGAACCTTTTCCCAAGCTTCATAGCCACCAGTTCCAAGATATTCTTCAATGTTTTCTGGATTAATAATCCCTGAATTTTCCAAAACTACTCGATTCTTATAATTAAAATTGTATTTATTAGTTAAAGTTGTATTTAAGATTAGATGTGATACAACTCTTCCTTTCAGTAAATGTTCCCTTACAATTTCACTTAAATCCTCTTTTTTCAGGTTTAAATATGTGATCTGATCTGGAAGAATTGTAATGCTGACTCCAGTTCCAAAGTAACTCAATCCACCTGTTTCAAGTACTTTGATCTCGTCAGTTAGATTATTTTTTTCTAATTCAATTCTTAATTGAGTTTCGATCTCTTTGACACCGGCTTTTAAACTATTATCATCTATTGCTACTAAGACATGGCTTCGATAAAATTTCATTTTAAGCCCTCCCTTTGATCTCAGTAATAATCTTCTCTACTTTTTCATCAGTAAGATCACCATATACATCTTCATTGATCATCATCACCGGAGCGTTCCCACAGATACCCAAACATGCACAAAGTTCAACCGTAAAAAGTCCGTCACTGGTAGTTCCGCCAACTTTTACATTTAAAATTTTACATAAATTTTTTAATATTCTTTCTGATCCTTTTAAGAAACATGGAGGTGCTTCGCATAGCCGGATAACATTTTTTCCCCGAGGTTTTGTACTGTACATTGAATAGAAAGTAAGCACTCCATAAATATGACTTATAGATATTTTAAGATACTCACTTACTTTCTGGACAGCATCTTCAGAAATAAAGTTCTGAGGGTTAGCATCCTGAATATCGTGCAAAATGTAAATCAGGTTTTCTTTCTCAGGAGAATATTTATTAAATATTTTTTCGTACATTAAGACTCCTTTTCCTTTATTATAAATTATCCATAAATACTATCAGAATCATCTTCCGGAATAAAACCGATACCTGATATCTTATTAATTGCAGATTCTGGGCAAGCTTCCATACAATTACCACATTTTACACAATCTTCCTGATTGATATTATATTTCTCTTCTCTATTTCCGGGTATACAATCAACAGGACATTTTATTGAACATAATCCACATCCATTGCATTTATCAGTATCAATTAGATAGTGCATCAGATGTGAACAAACCTTGGTTGGACAGTTTTTCTCATTGATATGAGATTCATATTCATGTCGGAAATAGCGGATAGTACTAAGTACAGGATTAGGAGCAGATTGTCCCAAACCACAAAGAGATAATTCACAGATATTTTTACCTAATTGCTCCAGTTCTTCAATATCACCTTGTTTTCCAGCTCCAGATGTGATTCGTTCCATAATCTCATACATTTGCTTTAATCCAACACGGCAAGGAGTACATTTACCACATGATTCTTCCAAGGAAAATTCTAAAAAGAATTTAGCCAAATTCACCATGCAGTTATCTTCGTTCATTACAATAACTCCGCCTGAACCAAGCATTGTACCAACAGCTTTCAATGATTCATAATCAATTTTTGTATCAAGATGATCTGAGGTTAAACATCCTCCTGAAGGTCCTCCCAATTGAACAGCTTTAAAGCTTTTTCCATCGGGAATTCCACCTCCAATTTCATAAACCAATTCTCTCATTGTAACACCCATCGGCACTTCTACCAATCCAGTGTTTTTCACATCACCAGAAAGAGCAAATACTTTAGTACCCTTGCTGCTTTCTGTTCCCATACTCGCAAACCATTCAGCTCCTTTATTGAAGATCGCACTAAAATTAGCAAGAGTTTCAACATTGTTTACTACTGTAGGTGATGTCCAAAGACCAGATTTTGCAGGATAAGGAGGTTTTGAGTTGGGAAATCCACGTCTTCCTTCAATAGAAGCAATAAGTGCAGTTTCTTCACCACAAACAAAAGCACCGGCTCCTGTTCGAACTTCTGCTTCAAAACAAAATTCTGTTTCAA
The DNA here is from genome assembly GCA_021108315.1 of Candidatus Cloacimonadota bacterium. GTDB lineage: Bacteria > Cloacimonadota > Cloacimonadia > Cloacimonadales > TCS61 > JAIORE01. The sequence goes on along the minus strand of JAIORE010000011.1, from coordinate 10,068 downwards.
AAATATTTTTCCCAAGTAATCCATACTCATAAGCCAGAGAAATTGCTTTCTTTATTCTACATATAGCCAAGGGATATTCAGCACGAATGTAAAAATATCCTTTTTTTGCTCCAATTGCATAAGCAGCAAGCATCATCCCTTCCAAAACTCTATGAGGATCTCCTTCTAATATTGATCTATCTATAAATGAACCAGGATCACCCTCGTCTGCATTACAAATCACATATTTTTCTTCTGATTGCTGATCATAACAGAATTGCCATTTTTCTCCAGTAGGATACCCAGCTCCTCCTCGACCACGTAAACCTGATTTTGAGACAATATCAATGGTTTCTTGAGGAGAATTTTCAATAAGAATTTTGCCGATAGCTTCATAACCCCCAAATGCAATATACTCTTCTATCTTTTCAGGATCAATGTAACCACAATTTTCTAAGGCTACTTTAATCTGTTTTTTATAAAATGGTATTTCTTTAACTTTTGTGAATACTTTATCATTAATATCACGCATCATCAGTCGGGTGAGAGGACGACCTTTTATTAAGTGCTCTTCCACTAGTTCAGATACATCATCTATAGAAATATTTCTGTAGAAAATCCCTTCAGGATAAACCATCATTACAGGACCAGAATCACAAGGTCCCATACAACCAGTTTCAATGATATTGACTTCTTCAGCAATATCTTGTTTCTTCAATTCCTCTAATAATTTTGCTTTAATTTTCAATGAACCAGCTGATACACATTCAGAACCGCAGCAAAGTAATATATCAGTTCTTTTTGATGGCATATTACCTCCAATTTAACTTTGAACAGTTATAACAAAATCGTTCACTACTTTTCCATTAACAATATGTTCCGCTATAATCTTACGAGCTTTTTCTGTAGTAATATTTCCGTAAGTAACGGTTTGTTTGCCTTCTTCAATTACATCAATAACGGGTTCCATGGATGAAAGTCCTTTTTCACCTGTTTGAGTAACTAAAACATCAGTAAGATTTCTATTGGAAACTTCGTCTAAAATAGCTTTCATAACTTCACGAGCACCCATTGCAATACCAGAAGTTCCCATACTAATCACAATTTTAATCCGGTTATTGCTCTCTCGCAATTTCATTTCCTGTTGTGCTTTTTTCCTAATTTTCCTCAAATCATCTAGAGTTTTCATTATATTTCCTCCAATTTTATCTTTTTTATTTCTTCATTGATTTCACTGTTCAAAATAAATTTGCCATTACAATTTTCCCCACTTTGCATAAAAATATGAAATTCCAAGACCTACTCTCTTTAGTTCGATTTTTTTTAATGTAGAGAATGGATCCAGTAACATATTAATCAGTGTTTAGACAATTACGATTCCATTATCTTGAATATTAATACGCAATTTGTTTTTATGAACATCTAATTCAATTAAACTTTTATTTCAGTGCTGTTGCACTTACAGAGTTTTCAATAATATCCATGATATTTAATGAAAGATCAAGCATATCTATTAAATTTATCTAGTATCGTTTTTAGTTTATTGCGTGAATCAATTTGACCGAAAATTTCCTCTCCAATAGTAAATATTGGAGCAAGGGAACAAGCTCCTACACAACGAACTGATGTAAGAGTGAATTGACCATCTTTAGTAGTTTCTCCCATATTTAAGGATAATTCTTCTTCGATCATCTGAATAAGTTTTGAAGCACCTTTTACATAACATGCTGTTCCGGTGCATACATTTATCACATGCTTTCCCCGAGGTTCCATAGAGAAAAAATTATAAAAAGTAACTGTCCCATATACCGATCCTACTGGAATACGCATTTGATCTGCTATAAATTGCTGTACTTCTGCTGGAAGATAACCAAAAATCTCTTGAGCTTGATGTAGAATCTCAATTAGAGGATTTTGTAATTCCATTTTTTCGTCAATAACCACCTGCAATTTTTGATACAAAATGTTTTTGGCAGGATTATTATTTGCCATCACACCTCCATTTATATTAATATTTACATTTCTAAAAATAAATCCTATTATTTCTTAATAAATCTTAAATTATTTTTTATAATAGTATTTAAATAAAACTTACAACTCCAATTATATCAAGTCCTTAATTAATGTTCACTAATTTAGTTAACTTTAAATTTAATGCCATATAAAATGTCAAAATAAAAATAAAAAAAGATAAAGTTTACAAAATCTACAAAAAACTTGACACAATAAGTAACAATCTCGAAATTTGCGAAGTATATAAATAAAAAAAGAAAAATATTGAGTGGAGATTTTTATGAATAAACATTTTCTAATTGTAGTTTTATCTTTATTTACTTTAAGCTTGTTTTCGATACCCTATGGGGTTTTAGGAAATATCAATATGCCGGATGCCTACATTTTACCAAGTAAAATGGTAGAAGTTTCCCTCACTAATTATTTCGTAATAAATGGAACTAATTTTAGTGATATGGCAGCAAATGCAGAAGCTCAAACCTCAGATTTAACTGGAGGAGCTGAGAATTATAATTTAGCATTTTCAGCAAGTGTCGGTTTATTTGATCGTTTAGAATTAGGTCTCGTTGCCACAAACTATGATATGATGTATGGCAATATTAAACTCAAACTATATTCAGAAACAGAAAAATTTCCAGCAATATCGGTAGGAATGGAAAACCTTTTTTCAAAAGTAGCTAATTCTGATTCGGCTATTATTATTAATAAAGACTACAATTTTACAGATCCGGAAGATTATATAAAGAATTCACCTTACATTGCTATGAGTAAATCAACTTTGCTATTAACTGAAGTACCATATTTTGAACATTTAGAAACAACTTTCCATTTTGGTATCGGAGCTCGTCGTTTCCAAGGTCAAAGAAGTAAAGTAAGAAATTTACATGGTGCCTTTGGTGGGATTGATCTCAAACCATCGAAATATATTAGTATTAATGGTGAAATTGATAGTCAAAACTTGAATTTAGGTATGAATCTATATTATAAAAATTTTACAATAAGAGCTTGTGTATATCGTCTTGAAGACTTTTTTAAAGAAAAAGATGATGTTTATTACGGTAATAAATTTGCTCTTGGTATCAAATATACTTTGGATAAATATTCAGAGGTAAAAGCTGCTGATAAAGATCGTTCAACTTATCAACCAACGGCATCTCCTCGCGTAAAATCCAAACGTAGAATTGCTCAAGGCTTTACCGAAGCTCAAGATGCAGGCGGAGTACAAGAAGCTAATCCATTATTGGAAGAACTTCGTTTGATTCGTGAACGTCGTAAACAAGCCGAAAAAGAATTGGAAGAAATTAGGAAATTGTTAAAAGAATAGAAATATTATTATAAAAGCTGCCGTCAGGCAGCTTTTTTTTTTCACAAAAAAAATTGTTAATAAATCTATCAAGAGAAATTTATTATGAAAATAAGACAGTACAGACGATTAGTCCAAATTGTATTTTTAATTATTTCTGCAGTTCTATTTTATCACCTGATTTTTGGAAAATTGAGTGTTGCTCATCAATATTGCCCTTATTCAGCAGTTTGTTTTGGAGCAATGGGTTTGAATCCAAAATTCGGTCAATTTTTATACATAGTTCCAATGATTATTGGTTTGATAATTGCCTTATCTACAATTTTTACAGGTAGAATCTTTTGTAGCTATGTTTGTCCGATTGGTTCATTACAGGAATTTATATCAAAATTTAATCCAATGAATAAGAAACGAAATAAAAAAAATATTTTAACATATAAAATTCACAATATTCTGCTTATACTTAAATACTTAATATTAATTTTTACAATGCTTACAGCATATAAATCCATTCATTATCTATATATCAAAAACTGTCCAATCATGAATATCAATCATCCTCAAAATATTGGTTTAATTGGAATGCTTGTTCTATCTACAATTTTTATAATACCAATTTTTATTGAAAGATTCTGGTGTAAATATTTATGTCCGTATGCTGCCCTAATGAATATTATACAATGGATTGGTAAATTTTTACACATTCCTAGAATGAAAATACATGGAACAGAAAGTGCTTGCGTGAACTGCCAACTTTGTAATAGATACTGCCCAATGCAGATTAAAATAAGTAAAAAGGATTCTATAAATGATCCCGAATGTATTCAGTGTGGATTATGCATTGAGAAATGTCCGGTACATGGTGGATTAACATTCGAATTGATTAATTGATTAAAAGAAGGGAAAAATGAAAATATTTCTTAGTTTTATTCTTATTTTGTTATTGATTAGTTGTACTGACGATTCTACAAAACTTGAACCTGATCAACAAAAAGTTCGAATAGAATTTTCAAAATGTATAGGTTGTTTTGAATGTATTGATAATTTTGATTGTCCGCATGATGCGATATTGATTGATGCAAATTCGGACTCAACAACCGTTATTATTGATCAAGATAAGTGCACTTTATGTATGAAGTGTATTGACCAATTTACATGTCCGAAGAACGCTATTACCAATGAACAAGATAATGTAAGTCCTTCAGAAATTGAGCAATTCACTGCTTATTCAGATTCAATAGGCTTATTAAAAATTGAATTTATCGCTCCAGGGGATGACGATACTTTAGGATTATGTTATACTTATAAATTTGAACTCTCAGATAGTTTGGACAATTTTCTTTTTACGGATTTTGAAGTTCCTCGACCAAAAGCCGCTGGTATTCCTGAATCTTGGGAGATAACTGGTTTACCTGAAAACAATGTAGTAAAAGTAAAGTTGCAGGCTTTTGATGAAGCAAACAATGCTTCACAACAAGTTAATAGAAACGTTAATATCTCTGGAATAGAAATTGATGATACAAAACCGGGTACAATTACAGACCTAATTGCAGAATCATTTGAAGATAAGATAAGATTGGCTTGGACTGCTACCGGAGATGATGGATTACAGGGAACTGCTATCAAATATGAAATTAGATATAGTACCGTGATGATAGATGAATCAAATTGGTTTGAATCAACTATTTTTTCTAATGAAATTATTCCTGCAAATGTAGGTGAACAGGAAGAATTGATAATTTATGATTTTCCTGTGCAAACAGAATATTTTTTCGCAATTATTGCAATTGACGAGGTTGATAATTTTTCTGATACTTCAAATTCCGTATCAGCAATGATCACAGGTGATGTTACTCCTCCAGCAAATATTTCCGATCTGGAAATTTCTTCCGTATCTATGAATTCATTCGTTTTACGCTGGACAGCGGTTGGTGATAATGATCTTTCCGGTTTTTCTTCTTTTTATGTAATAAAAATTCATGATTCTGAGATTAATGATAACAATTGGGACGATCTCACAGAAATTGAACAAAATATGACTCCTCTTGAAAGTGGAAACGAAGAAATGTTTGTTATTCAGAATCTTGAACCTCTATCAACATACTTTGTGGCAATTAAGGCAATTGATGAAGCTGATAATTCATCGCCATTATCAAATATTGTTGAGACTGAAACGTTGGAAGAACTGGATGAAATTGCTCCTTCACAAATCACGGATCTTGAAGCTATCGGATTCAGGAATGGTTTTAACCTTACATGGACAGCAGTTGGAGATGATTTTTTGGAAGGAATTGCCTTTGAATATATTTTGAAAATGAGTACATCAATCATTTCTGAAGAAAATTGGGATTCTGCAACAACAATAGAAAATGTTCCTTTACCATCACCATCAGGAGAATTAGAAACTCTTACAATCACAGATTTTGAACCCGGATTACAATATTATTTTGGCATAAAAGCTATTGATGATGAATCTAATGCTTCACCTTTATCCAATATTGCTGAATCTGTAATTCCACAAGATGATATATCACCAGCTACTATTAATGATCTTTTAGCCGAAACTGTTGTAAACGATGCGATTTTAACTTGGACAGCACCAGGTGATGATAATGATGAGGGAACAGCAACATTTTATGAAATTCGTACATCTGATTTTGAAATCACAGAAAGTAATTGGGAATCTGCTATTCTTTTAGACAATCCTCCTATTCCGCAAATAGCAGGTAGCATAGAAACTTATACATTTGAAAATATGGAAGGAAACACAGATTATTATTTTGCTATCAAAGTTTTTGATGAATTGGAAAATTCCTCAGGAATATCTAATAATGCTTTCGCTTATTATGTTTCTGACACTAATAATCCAGGTCAAATCACTGATTTAACTGTTGTTGAGGGTAACGCAATAAATATGACTACAATTAAAATTCAATGGACTGCCACAGGTGATGATGATAATTCAGGAACTGCTCATCATTATGAGATTCGGTATTCACAATATACAATTACAGATTTAAATTGGGAATTAGCTCCTATCTTTAATAATCCACCTCAACCATCTGCCCCAAATACTGCTGAAGAGTGCAATATTACAGGTTTACAAGCTGGTACAAAATATTATTTTGCCATAAAAGCTTTTGATGAACAAAATAATGCTTCTGATCTCTCAAATTCTCCAGCAGGAAAAATTGTTTATTTGATTAATACAGGAGCTTGTCATAATTGCAACAGTTGTATAAATGATTGTGATTACGGCGCAATTCATCAAGGTCCTGGTTATAAATTTATTGAACCAGACGAATGCCAAGCTTGTGGAGATTGTAGTTGTCCTTGGGACCTCATCCATTTAAGTGTTTTTGCATATTAGTAAATAAAACAATATAAATTAAAATTTTACTTTTCGAGGAGAAAAAAGTATGAAATCAAATAAATTGATTATTTTATTACTATTTTTTATTGTTTTTGCACTGTTTGCAGTGACGAATAAACCACAAATTTGGAAACAATCGTGTACTGGTTGTGGAGATTGCGTAAATGTATGTCCTATCAATGCAATTCAAATTATTAATGGCAAAGCAATTATTGATCAAGACAAATGTATAGACTGTAAATTATGTGTAACTACCTGTACTTTTGGTGCAATACGTTAATATGAGGTAAAATTTGAAAAGTTTATTTTATAAATTATTATTGATCTTTTTTGTTCTATTGATTTTTATTGTTGGATGTAAAAACAAAATAAATTCTCCTTCCGACTATTTTGAAATTGATGATGAAAGCTGTATTGCTTGTGGAAAATGTTATGATGTTTGCCCTTATAATGCAATTGAATTTAATGGAGAAAAGCTAATAATAATTCAAACAAAATGTGTACAATGTGGTGAATGCGTGGCAGTTTGTCCAACAGATGCAATCCATTAACAGGGAACATTATGAAATATCGTTTAATTTTTATTTTTATACTGTTTATTCCCATTTTAATTTTCGGGCAAAATCAAATATTCTATTTATTTGAAACTAGTGATCTTGAGGGATATAATCAACAGCTAAAATATTATGTGGAAAAATCATTAGATAATTTTTCTTTCGCAAATATTAGTTCTCTAAAATTTAGTGAAGAATTTTTTTTTTTAGGAAAACATTATTTAAGAAATTATTTTCGAGAATGCCTATTTATACGTTATTCAAATAATAATCACACAATGAAATATTTTTTTAATTTTGAATGGTATCCAGATAAAAATATTCCTAATACTATCAGCGGTCTATCAGGTTCTTATTTATTAGCACATGGATTATCCAGTGGAATTTATTATAAATATGTTATGAATGATTTTTTTTCAGATTTTAAATTCAATTATTCCTATCAAAGCTTTGAGGAAGCAAGAACTTCTGATGATGAAACACAACATATTAGTGAGGCTGATGTTTTCTCCAGTATAAAATTAGGAATGAAAAGCTCGGGTTATTTCAATCCTTATATTTTGCTTTCTCATTTTGACGACCTTAATGAATCAACAATTCAAAATTATAATATTATTGAAGCCGGAACTGATTATACAAATAAATTAACTCGGATTCATTTTTTGAAACAGGATTTTAGTTTTGGGTACAATGATACAAACTCAGACATTCCATATTTTTTCAAATCAGAAACCCGTTTTACATCAAAGCTTGTTCATAGTTGGCAATTCATTAACAGGTTGGAAATTAAACTTTGGAGTGATAAAGAATTGAATGAGTTCTATGATGGCAATAATCTATTTGAAACATTAATCCAAAAAAACTTTAAATTTAGTCCGATGAATTTTCTTACTCGTTTACAAGTTGGATCAAAATCTTATCTTTCTGAGAGAAAAGGTTTAGTTAAATCTAATTTTCAATACTATATTTTAAATTTTATTCTTTGGGGACAATATAAATACTATTATGGGGATAATTGGACTGTAGATCAAAAAATAGAAGGAAAAATTAGCACAGTATTTTATAAAAAAATGATCAGAATTTCATATAAGATCAACAAAATTGAGAATAAAATTATTGCAGATGAATTGATTCATGGAATTTCGTTCGACTTGAATTTCTAAGAGAAAATGTTACAAATTTTATTCGAAGGTATTAGTTTAGGTTTAGCAACCGGAATTACTTGTCTCGGTACTTGTACACCAATTTATTTACCATATTTATTAACCGAAGATAGAAAACTTTCTAAAAGTTTTATGAAAGTGATGGAAATTTCACTTGGAAGATTTTTCTCTTACCTTGCTTTTGGAGCAGCAGCAGGTTTTATCGGTAAAAATATATCTTCCGTAAATAGAGAAATTTTTACCTCAATTGCTTATATTTTGCTTTCAATATATTTGATCTTTTCTGCTTATCGTAGCCATCAAAGTCATAAAAAGTGTTCCATTCCAAAAGCTATGAAAATCACCAAAAGTGCTTTTATTCTCGGAATATTAACCGGTATAAATTTTTGCCCGGCATTTCTTATTGCACTTTCAAAAGCAGTTAATTTGGGTGGTGTCACCTTTGGAATGTTACATTTCTTTGGATTTTTTCTCGGAACAACTGTTTTTATTTTACCTTTAGCATTTGTTAACTTGTTTTCAAAAGTAAAAGGTATGAAAACTTTGGCAAAATTAGCATCACTTGTCATAGCGATGTGGTTCATTTCTGTAGGTATTAAAGGAATATATCATTGGCAACAACAAAATAAATCTCATAATACAGAATCTCGTGAAAAGAGAATAGTAGAAGTGTTCGATTCGGAACAAGCTATTTTTTTAATCACAGATGAAGAATCACAAAATTATTTCCAAGAATTAAAAGAAAGCTTGAATAGTGCTACAGTTGAGACGATTCATACATTTATATTTATTGAAAAAATAGATTGGAATATCGTGATGGATACAGAAAACCCGATGATACTAATTGATAGTGATCTTATGGAAAATGAATTAATGAATAATAAAATCGGAAAATTTGATCATATTACCATTGAAGAGGGTTTTGACATTGACAAGTTAGTTAGTTTTTTAAAAGTTTATACTTTCCAAGTGAGCAATGTACTTGATTGGAAATTTGAAAATACAGAAGAAGGAGATTCACATGAATAGAAAAAACCTACTTATTATCATCAGTTTTGTTTTGCTGATGTTTTTAGCCCTCTTTGCAGAAGATGTAATTTTGAAAGGAAAGGATTTTGTAAAATTAGGGAAATTGTCTGAGATAGAAGGAAAATTCTTTGAAAAAGATAGTGAATGGTATCTCGAAACTACAGAAAAAATATTTCAATTACATTTCGGACCAAAAGAATTTTTAGAAAGTAAAAAAGTAAAATTAAAAAAATCAAAAAGTTTTAAAATCAAAGGTTTTGTCCATGAAGACCAAGTTGCCGTAGTTTCCTTTTATTTTAAAAAGAAATTAATTGAACTGAGAAATAAAGATGGAGAGCCACTTTGGAAAGGTACAGAATTTTCTCAGAAAAACAAAAAACCATCTTATTTCGTTGATCCGTCTAAATGTATTGGTTGTCAATTATGTGTGAAATATTGTCCAGTTAATGCTATAGATTTTGTAAATGGTAAAGCTGTCATTGATGCTGACAAATGTATAAATTGCGGAATTTGCAAATACGGAAATAGAAATGATTTCAAAGGTTGTCCTACAGATGCAATTTCACCCAATTAAAATAATTTAGCATAAAATTCTAATTTAACCTGAGTTCGGGATAACTTTTTCCAAATATATTAGATAACAGCCGGTATTTT
>JAIORE010000200.1 GCA_021108315.1 Candidatus Cloacimonadota bacterium | reverse complement strand
CTGTCCTTCTCTTAATTTCAAGAGAAGGAACAAAAGAAAAGCAAGAAGAAAAAAAGCTGAAGTCATCCCTCGCTTTAGATAAAGAGAGGGACTGAGGGTGAGTTTGAATATTAAATTTGAACTGAGAAATGTTAGTTTTAAGACATAGGATTGTGTTGTAACTTAGAACAACTTCCCTACATTGGAACGAACTATCAGACACTCTACGTTATATACTCAAAAGAAAGGGAAAACCACTTTCTCTTGAGCATACAAAAACAAATAATCATAATAAAGAGAAAAAATGATTGTCAAAAAAAATATCAAAAATAATTTTAGAATAAAAGAAATATTGAGGAGAAAAAGTGCAAATTGCCAACCCAATATATGATGTTGTTTTCAAATATTTGATGGAAGATAACAAAATCGCAAAATTTCTAATTTCAGCTATAATTGATGAAAAAATTATTTCTCTGGATTTTTTGCCACGAGAACAAACTTTGGAATTAGAAAAAATATCATTAACAGTATATAGAATGGATTTTTCTGCAAAAATTGAAACTGAAACAGGTTCTAAACAGGTAATTATTGAAATCCAAAAAGCGAAATTTACTACTGATATTATTCGTTTCAGACGTTATCTCGGTGAACAATATAGCCCAAAAGAAAAAGTTAAAGAGCTTAATTCTTTGCCAATTATCACAATCTATTTTCTCGGTCACAAGTTGGAACATATCAAATCACCTTTGATCAAAGTAAAAAGGGAATATTATGATGGAATTACCGGCAAAAAGATAATAGAACGTGAGAAATTCATCGAATGTTTAATGCATGACAGCTATGTGATTCAAATTCCGTATCTTCACAAAAAATATCAAACTGAAACAGAACAATTATTATCGGTTTTTAATCAGGATAATGTTACCAATAATTCCCATATCTTAAATATCAATCCAGATAATTTCTCGGAAAAACAGAAAATTGTAATTCTGCGATTGCAAAGAGCTATTGCAGAACAAAAAGTACGCGCTATTATGGATTTAGAAGATGATATATTAGAAGAATTTGATAATTTGGAAAGAAAAATTGAGAGACAAGAGATGGAATTGAAGAAGAATAAAAATGAAATGAAAGAAAAAGATGGAGTAATTGATTCAAAAGATAAGAAACTTGAAATAAAAAACAAAGAACTTAATGAAAAAGAAAGAATATTAACTGAAAACCAAAAAGAACTTGAAGAAAAAGAAAAAATTATCATCGAATTAAAAAAACAATTAAATCTAAAATCTTAAATTATTTGGGAGGAAAAAATGAAGAAAAAACGATTTTCAGTAAGAAAAACTATTGTAGTAATTGCTTTGATTTATCTATCATCAAATCTTGGGGCACAAGCCTTAGATCTTTTTGTATCGGAATATGTAGAAGGTTCAAGCTATAACAAGGCATTAGAAGTATTCAATGGAACTGGCAGTCCGATAGATTTGAGTGAATATTCACTTAGAAAACAGACCAATGGAGCAGGAGATTTTGGTAGTACTTTTACTCTAAGTGGTACTCTGGAAAACAATGAAGTTTTTGTTGTATGCCATAATTCTGCAAATGATGATATACAAAATATTGCTGATGCAACAAGTTCTGTTTGTAATTTTAATGGGAACGATGCTGTAGGACTCTTTAAAAATGGTAATCCTATAGATATTATTGGAATAGTAGATTCTGCTGATGACTGGGGTAAAAATGTAACTTTGGTGAGAATGGAAAATGTCTATAGTCCAACTGTAAATTATGATGAAACGGAATGGGAATCTTTTGACGAAGATAATATAGATAACTTGGGTTCTCACGTTTTTGATGGTGGACCTACAGATCCGATGATAATTGTTACCAGTCCCAATGGTGGGGAAGAGTGGCAACGAAGCACTACACATTTGATCACTTGGAATTCTATGAATTTTGAAGGAAATATTGATATTGAGCTTACAATGGTCTATAATAGAACACGGGAAATGCTGGCATCAGATATTGAAAATAATGGTGAATGGGAATGGAATATTCCGGAAACTCAGGAGCTTTCAGATTATTATGTAATTATTGTTTCAGGAGTAGATGAAGGTGATCCTTCTGATGATAGTGATAGTACTTTTTCAATTATTGAATTTATTGTAATAGATGAATATACGATTTATGAGATTCAATATTCCGAAACCGGTGAATCTCCTTTAAATGGTGAATTGATCCGAACTACAGGAGTTGTAACTGCTGTTTTTTACAATTCTTTCTATATTCAAGATGGAACCGGGGCTTGGAATGGAATTTGTGTATATCCCCAAGCTGAACAGGATATTGTTGTAGGTGACCTTATCCAACTTCATGGAACTGTAGATGAATATAACGGTAAAACAGAATTAGTAGATTATATGATAGAAGAAAATTTCGGACAAACTACTATTCCGGAGCCTGTAACAATTTTATCCGGTGATATGGCTACCGAAGAGATGTACGAAGGTGTATTAGTAAGGATTTATGATGTAACGGTTACAAATGCTGACATGGGATATGGAGAATGGGAAATTGATGATTTGATAGATTCTTCCGGTCCTTGCGTTGTTGATGATCTTGGTGAATATGAATATATTCCTATGATGGATGATGTTATTTTCTCAGTAACCGGAGTTGTAGATTATACTTTTGAAACTTATAAACTTGAACCACGTACTGACGAAGATATTAATTTTGGTGGATTAGAAGTCAATCCGCTTTTCTTAGATTTCTTTACAATAGAAGATTGTATTGATGGCAAAATACTCACAATTCAAAATGTCTCAAATGATCCAATCACAATTTCAAATATTACTCAAAGTGGCACATTTGGTCAAGTAACAGAATGGTTGATTGAAAACTGGACAATTGAATTACCTTATGAATTGGCTCCTGAGAATGAATTAATACTGAATATTATAGTTGAATTACCAGTTTATGATGGTGATAGAGATGTGGTTTCCGATATTTTGCATATTGCTTCTAATGTTGGTGATGTTGATATTACTATCTATTTTCAAACTGATTTGATCAGTGATGCTGATGATGAAAATGTAGAACAAGTTTCCCATAAATTATTAGGCAATTATCCAAATCCATTTAACCCAGAAACCATAATTTCCTTTTTAACTACGAAAAACTCGAAAGACACGAAAATTGAGATTTACAATACAAAAGGACAAAAGATAAAGATATTAAAAATTAGTCCCGAAAGCATTCGGGATAAATTAGGGAAAAATGAGGTTGTTTGGAATGGGACAGATGAAAGTGAAAAGGCAGTCTCATCAGGAATTTATTTCTATAAATTACAAATTGATGGATTTTCTCAAACAAAGAAGATGATTTTAATGAAATAAATTTGCAGTAATTATACCAACTTGAATTTTGAGTTAGTTTATCTTATTGTTTTAAGTGACTTTGTTGCTTGGGATTAACAAGGTCAATGTACTCTAACAAAATGCTTTTTCTCGTTCCTAAATTTTTCTAAGTATTATTGAAAACTTGGAAATATATGAAAACAAAAAAGCCGATAATCTTTAATTATCGGCTTTTTACAAATTTTTTAGTATTAAGTCAAGTGTATCACAAACAATCTTGTTTGTGCATAAAAACAAGCAATGCACAAAACCCAAACAGGATTGTTTGTGTTACCCTGCGTTATTTGAAATTTGACTTAACACTAGTTAATACGAATAATCACACTAATAATGGTTTGTCGCTTAACTTGGGTATGAATAATTTCGATAAAAATGATTCATGGCTGTAGAGAGATTATCAATAGTTATCAGATGCTTTTCACAACCAGCTCTTGAACAGAATGTTACTCTTCCACCTTCGATTAAGTTGATAGAAACCATAGGTGCGTGGCATATATCACAAGTTTCCCTACAAGTATCACAATCTTTTTGGTAAAGCAATTTTTCACCACAATGTGGACAGAATAATTCTGCAATTTCATCTTGTGGAATTTCAATATCAGCTTTGTGCTGATAGCACTCAAACGCAGAACAAAGCCAGATATTACCAGTTTTTCCACCAATCTTAATTTTTAAATGAATTCCTTCTCTATCTCCTACGAAATTGTCTTTGTCCATTAATGATGTATGACAATGGGGACATTTCACTCCAATACTTACATTTTGATTCATCATTCCTCCTTTTTAAACTCATTAAATATTATCAATAAATATTATCAATTATTTTTCTTATAATTAATAAACTATAACAAATAAGATTGTGTCAAGTGAATTTTTTTTATAAATTACTTATTTATTCTATGTAAAGTAAATTGTAATTCGATTCTAATATATTAATCGCTAATTTTCGACCTACTTAAATCATTTAATTCTCTTACTAAAAAACGCTACAATCTTTTTCACTATTCATCCCGAATGCTTTCGGGATTATTCACCGTTTTTTTATCATTTCAAGAAAACCATACTATTCATAGAGTTTTGTACAGATAAGATGAATTCCCTAAATTTTGGATAGTCTTCTTTGGAAACAATTCCAGTTGGAATAAACAGTTCTCTTTTAATTAAAATTTCTTTATTATCAAGTGTTGTTTGATATTTATAATATGCTTTTTTCCCATTAAAAGTAAATTCAACAGAATATTCAGCAGGTGGATTCAAAATTTTATATTTATCATATAGTTTTATAGTTGTATTTTCATTACGGTTAACTGTGGAAAATATCTGATAATCATATTCACGTTCAATTTTTGCTACATTTAATTTAATTTTTGGCTTGTCAATCTTGAAGTAAGTGAACTTATCCTGTTTCACAATCAGGTCAGAATACTGAAGTGTATAATCAAATCTAAGATTTTCATCAATTTTATCGAAATTATGGAAATCTGGACCGGAAATCAATTTTGCTGATTGGATATTTAGAGAGTTATTAAACCAGATTTTTCTTTTTTCTTCAGTCTCGTGCATGTATCTATATCTCATCTCTAAATTTAGACTTCCGGTTAATTCGGCTTTTATCTCTTCTAATACTTGCTCATCTGTAAGAAAATATTTGTATGAATAAGATTCTTTATCCTCTAATTGACTTTTATATTCACTAATTTTGATGTTATCATATCCAGCCAGAATATTTGCTCCATTTGTTCCTGCATAACCATAAGGAATCTTATCACTTCCCGGAATGTAGAGTTTTCCATTCTTAAAAATCACGAGTCCCATTATGAAGTCATCAACAGCAATGCTGATTTGCTCTTTTAAGGAACGGTTTTTCTCTTCTAAAATTAATGCCGGATAAATTTCCTCAATTTTTGCAGCTTTGGCAAATGCTAAAAATAAAGCTACTAAATCACGCTCAGAGCCATACTTCTGTGCAAATATTTTTTCTAAACTAAGAGGTGTAAAGTCAATTTCATTTATTAATGAGTGTTTAGATATAAATTTTTTTGCCATATATTTGTAGATTATTAATAATTTTTCATCTTCCGAATCATCATTTTTCATTAAATCTTCAATGATTTCAGGGATAAATTCTGGAATACTATCCGGTCTTAACTTAGAAAGTTTTAAGGATGCATTTTCTTGCCAACTATCATAAAAACTATAAATTATCGGTGAACCTATTATCAAATATGATGGCTGATTTTCCTCTTTTTTTATCAAAGGCATATTTTGAACAGACCAAGTACGAATGTGTTTTATTCCTCGTATATCTTCTTTATGATTTACGGATTTATCTTTTTTGTAAGATGCTTTTAATTTTAGGGAATGGGGAAATGTTATTGTAAATTCTTTATCTACAAAAGGATTAGATTCTTGAAGATGTTCTATACCACTTACAGGTCTTTTACGGGTATTTGTAATTGTGTAGTCTATTACAATATAATAACCTGGCTCTACTTGAGGAAAGTTAATAATCATCTCACGGCGATTTATGAATTCCGGTGAAAAAACCGACATTTGATCATCCAGATCATAGATATGATTTTCTGGAACAGCGATTCGATTTCCTTCTCTATCCACTGAAAAACACTCATTTATTTTTATGCTTTCATATTCAGGATAATATGAAATTTTCACATCCGAATATCTCTTTTTGCCTTTATAAGACAATATCTTTTTGATATAAAACGTATTTCTCTGGTAGGTAAAATCTTCTTCTACATCAAGTGTTACACGTGTATGAAGATTCAAAGCAGAGGCATCTTCTAAATCGACATCAATATTTGAATTTTGGATTATATCATCAATTCTATCAGCAAATAAAGTAAAGATAACTGCGAATAGAATGAGTAACAGAATATTGCGCTTCATTTCTTGCTCCTTTTCATCTCGCCAATGATATATAAATCTTGATATTTTGTTAGTTTTGCTAATTCGGATTTAAGGTTTTGAAAATCTTCCTTTTTAAAGTGAAGTTGATCATTCTCAAAATGATAATGACAAGACAGATGTTTTTTCTTAAACTTAGAAGTGAACTCAGTTGTAAACCCATGTATGTTCAATTGTTTCAATTTTGGAATAGACACTTTTTTTATGGATTGAGCAAAATCCAGATCATATTTAATATCAAAGCTAAAAGATCCTCCGAATTTGAAATCATAATTTCTCTGGCTCAATTTTAGTGGACTGGAAACTATATATTTATATAAAAGATGCAGATCAAGTTTTGAAGCATCAAATTGGATAAAGAAATTTTTTTCATTAATCCTTCCATATTTTGGAATAGTTAAAGCAATCTCCAATTTCATATCTTCTTCTTTATTTTGAGGATCACTAAAATTATAACTAACTAATGTTGCATTAGGATGTAGATTTGAGATAAGTTTTTCAAAATAGTTTTTATAATCTTGTTTCGTAAATCTATTAAAACGACTTCTGATGATAGTGTCAGAATAACCTTTGAATGAATAGCTGATTTTTCCTTTAGCATTTAGTTTTTCATCCAATTCAAGTTGAATAATCACAGTTGAATTATTATTTTTCGGATCAGAGACAGGAATTATTTTAAGTGTTTCTCCTTTCTCGGAGGCAATTAAGTAACTACTGTCTTCTTCATAGTTAGGTAAAAAATCCTTAGTGTTTTCATCGGTAGGATCAAAAAAGAATTCTGGTGTACCTTTTTTATCATAAGAGACAGTAATTGCATGGTTGAACCAAACTACCGGAGCTTCCTTATTTAAGCGGTTACCGGAAGCTATCAATATTACATCAGATTCAATTCCGGCTTCCCTCAGCATGGCAACGAGAAGAGCAGCTTTGTCCCTGCAAACTCCTCCTCGGGTTTCATAAGTAAATATCACATCATGTGGTTCATATCCGGGACGTTCTTTCTCTTTATCAACCCCAAGATAACGAATTTTTTGGGCTACCCAATAGAAAATCTTGGCTGCTTTTTCCTCTCTTGTTGTTAGATCTTTCGTTAATTCTTTTACCTTTTCTCTTATCTCTAAATTTGTGATCAAATGAGGATCAACAAGTTCGTGATACCATCTGGAAATATCTTCCCAACTTTCTATAGTTGTGATTTTTATATGATGAGCAAATAGGTTGAAAAGTTCCATTTCCGGTTCATAAATTATCAAAGGATTAAATTTTGAAGTCCACTCATAAATATTTAAACTATCTTTTTCTGTAGATAAATAATCGTATTTAAAGCCATGATCATTTAGTTCATGAATATATAATTGCTTTGAATTTGGTAATTCTATTTTCATAAATTTGTGAGCAAATTCTCTATAATTATCCAAAGAAAAATTTGTAGAAAAATTTTCCGGCATCCGTGCTTTATTAATTTGTTCAATGCTTTTCGTATAAATTATATCTCCAATCTCTAAATTCGGTAAAGTCCCTGTTAAAATTTTGGTAGAGTAAGAATAGATATTTGATCCTCCGGAAAAATTTGGATCTTTTTGGATTAATAATTCTTGGGGATCGAATTTTATTATTTTTCCATCACTTTTTATAATTTCAATTTCATTAACTTCCAAAATAGAGTAATCTAAATCATAGTAGAAATAGATAAAATTATTCTGTCTTCCTTGTTCGGTTAAAATCTTCTTATATTTGATTTCTTCACATGTTCCAAGGCAATGTTCATCAATATCGTATAATTCATTCGTTATAAAAAGATTGTCTGAATTTGGATGATTTTTAGTTTCTATTTGTGTTAAAATTTCTACTGCTTCTTCTTTTGAAATAAATTGAGTAAAAGCTAACAGTGGTAGAAGAAGAATAAAAATTATTATCCATTTTCTCATTTTGACTCCTTAAATATTATTACTTTCAGTATATTCATAGTGAAAATTGCTAAACATTATTAATATCGCTTCTTTTTTATTAATTATCTAAAATGTCAATTATAATTTGAAATTTAAAGACCTTTTTTCCTAAAAAAAAGATGACAAAAAATAAAAATATTCATTTTTGGTTAAAAATTTAATATAGTTGTACTTTAAAATATAAAATGATTTTTTTTATATAATATAATTGACTATAAAATACTATACATATCTATAATTGATATAAGGAAATAAATTTATGAGAAAAATAAAAAAACAATATTCACCCTTAATAAATATGATATTGTATGCTTTGTTATTGATAGCAACCCCGTTTTTATTATTACAAAATTATCTTCAGACTTCAATAGGAAAGCTATCCGAATTATTTTTTGAAGTTTCCGGTTTTAAAATTCCGTATGTTGTTGTATTTGCTTTGATGTTAGCAATAGTACTTATTATAAAAAACCTTAAACATTTAACCAGATACAGAATAATTTCAATATTAATTACATTCTTTTTGATATTTATAGGACAAAAGCTATCCGATTTTTATTTTAATCATAAGTTTTATGAACTGCAATATAATTGGCATTATTTTGCTTATGGAATTTTTTCATTTATTGCTTATAGATATTTCAAATCAAAAAACAAACCAAATGCAATGATTATTTTCTTAACATTTATTTCTGCAATTTCTATTTCAACCTTTGATGAATTTATACAAATATATATATCCAATAGAATATTTGATATCGGAGATATTGGTAAAGATGTATGGGGAACTATCATTGGAATGTTTTTTATTTTTTTTGTAATTAATGAAGGAGAAATCATCAAACATGGCTGGAAATTACGGGAAAAAAAGATTAAAGATTATTTCAATAACTCTTTTTCTATTCTTTTTCTAGGAACGATTCTTACCCTGATACTTCTTTTTACCTCTTCGATACTTACCGATATGGAGTATTTAACACTTGCAATTATTATTTCTATCGGTATTTTTTTTATTTTCTTTTTAATCTTTCATCTTTCTCAAAGAAATTTCTTTAAAAGAATTTTTATTGTAGTTGCAATTTTCTATTTTCTTGTTCAAGGTGTCTTTTTTCTAAAATACCATAATAATAATATTATTAGGAATTCTTATGGAATAACTGTTTATAAAGGGATACCTTTACTTTTCTTTGATATAATGATATATGAAAACGGTTTCTTTAGGCTTGTTGATAAGAAACATTTTTTTAACAAACGTGATATAAATACAATTTGTAATTATACAAATGATATTTTATTGATCGGTAGCGGACAATATGGAAAGGGTGGGAACGGTTTTCCTGAAAAAATGATTACTCAATTTATTTTTAATTCTGTAAATATGAAACCACTTCAAGTTATTATTTTAGATACTCCTGAGGCTTGTAAAAAATATAATCAGTTAAAAAAGGAGGGTTATAATGTTCTTTTTATCATCCACAACACCTGCTAAACAAATCTCGCAAAATAATGAAGATAAAATCATTCGTAACGCTCTTCTCTTGATTTGGGGATTATTATTTATTTTTGGTATACTTGCTCTTATGCAACCTAAATGGTTGAAAGAAATATCTTCTCCAGGAAAAAGATCAAAAGCCTTAGAACTGAAGTATCAAGGAGATCAATTTTTAAAAAAAGGTAACTACAAATATGCCATATCTTTTTATAAAAAAGCTATAAAAACCCAACCAGATCTTTATAGTGCGATTGGAAATTTGGGAATTGCCTATCGTGAAGGTGGTAACTATAAAAAGGCAATAAAATTATTCAAAAATCTTTTGAAAAGTGACACTGAGCATATTCACACAAATTACTATAATATTGCTGAATTATATAAAAAAAAGGGGGAAATTGAAAAGGCAATATCATATTACAATAAATCAGCAGAAAATAATCCGTTTCCAATATACTCATACCGAATTATTAGGAGAATTATATTTTAAAACATCAAAAATTGGAATATGGCGATTGATTCTTTTCATAAAGCTCTAAAATATAAACTTACCATGAAGAACTCCTACAATGGAATGCTTAAAAGAGTAGAATTCTCTTCTTCTGATGAACCTGAAATCTTTAATTCAGTTAGATATTAGCAAGAACAACCTATTAAACTTACTAATTATGATGAAAAAGTTTTTACTACTATGTTGAGTGAAGATAAAGAAATTGCTAAAATATATAATTATCTTGGTCTTGCCTATAGTCATTTAAATAATGATAATCAAGCTATTCATCACTATAAGAAAGCTTTAGAAATATGTCCCAATTTTAGAGAAGCGAAGCAAAATCTAAGAAAATCTGAGGATATAAAATGATTCATTTATTAATTGGAGGTTCTTTATAAAAAATATAATAAGCACCTTCAGAAAAACCTAATTAAATATAAAAACTATTTGACAATATTCATCTAAAATCTAAATTTTGGAATTGAGCGTAATTTTTTTAAATAATTTGCTCAAGAGTCTTGATGTAAAAGCATAACATTAGTTTTATGAATTAAAATAAAACTAAAATTTTGAGTGTTAATATCGAAGGAAATATTGAAATTTAATATCGTTAATTATAGTTTTGAGATGTAAATATCGTAATCTACGTTTTGAGAGTTAAAAAAAATATTTCGAGGAGAAATTATGAAAAAAATTATTTTTATCTTGATGCTTTCGTTGTTATTTACGAGTCTAGCCTTAGCTGTAGAAAAAGAACCTGTTCATGGGGCAACAGTTATAGTTCCTTCTGCAGAACCGGGTGGAAGAGCAATCGGTGATGATTGTACAGATCCTATAGTTGTGAGTTTACCAACAGCATTACCTTACACTGATGCAAACCAGACAAACTGCGGAAGAGGTAATACTTATGATGCAACTTGTCTTGGGAATTATGATGGTGGTGAGGATATTATTTACCGAATTGATGTAACTGCAGATGTTACTATTGACATTTCGATGGATCCGAAAGGAACAACATGGACAGGTATTTCTATTGATGATGAATGCCCTGATACTGGTACTTGTCTTGATTTTGATACCGGTTCTAGTGGGACAAGATCACTGACAGGAGTAGTTCTTACTGTAGCAGGTAGTCCTTATTACGTTATGGTGGATACTTGGCCAACTCCTGATTGTATACCTGATTTCGATCTGATAATTACAGAAACCCCAGCATGTCCCGATCCAACTGGACAAACGGTAGCTAACATAGCTGATAACTCAGCAGATCTCGGTTGGACAGATAATGCCGGAGCAACATACTTTGATATTGAGCTTGGACCTCAAGGATTTTCTCCAACGGGTACACCTACTGCCAATGATGTTACTACTAACCCATATACTTACGGAAGTCTTTCGGTAGATACAGATTATGATTGGTATGTTAGAGCCGATTGCGGAGGAGATAATACGGATGTTAGTAACTGGGTTGGACCTAGTACATTTACAACTACAGGACCTCCTCCTCCTAATGATGAGTGCGCAGGTGCAGAAGCTATCTTGGAATGTACTGACCAGCTTTTTAATACATCAAATGCTACTACGAGTGCAGTAGGAACTCATTCAATTGGTCAAGATATTTGGTATGTTTTTACTGCTACAGGCGGTGGCTGGATTGACGTTGACCTTTGTGGTTCATCTTTTGATACAAAATTAGCAGTTTGGGATGATTGTGACTATACTACTGAACTTGCTTATAATGATGATGATTGTGGTGGTGAAACGCAATCAGCAGTTTATGATATTCCGGTTACAAATGGTGAAGATTATTTTATTCAAGTTGGAGGTTATAGTTCATATGCTGGTATTGGAGATATTACAATTGTATTTACACCACTTCCAACTTGCCCAGATCCTTATGATTTAACTGCAACTAATGTCACTCCGATCCAAGCTGATCTTGGTTGGTCTCAAATGGGTTCACCAGCTTCTTGGGATCTTGAATTTGGTACAACAGGTTTTATTAATTTAGGTATTCCTACTCATACAGCTGTAACAAATCCCTATACTATGACTGGTTTAACTGGTGCTACAGGATATACTTACTATGTAAGAGCAAATTGTGGTGTTGATGGTTATAGCGGTTGGGTTGGTCCTTACGATTTCACGACATCTGGATCATGTGGTATTTTTGAAGTTGTTCTTACTGATGATTATGGTGATGGTTGGAACGGTGGAACGATGGATGTAGTTGTAGATGGAACTCCAGTTTTAGATGATATAACTATTGTATCTGGTGGTGGACCGCAAAGCCATTTCTTTCCAGTTGATGAGCTTGCTGAGATCACTACAACTTATATAGCTGGTGATTGGGCTTATGAAAATGAGTATCATATTTTTGATCAAAATGGAGTTGAAGTGGGAAGTGACGGTGTTGGGGGTGTAGAACCTGTTGGGATTTCTACTCCAATCATAGCTTGTCCTGTTGATCCAATTATTACTGTAAGTCCAAGTCCATTTGATTTTGGAAGCACATATACTTGGTGTTGTATAGGTCCAGAGACTTTTACAATTTCTAATACAGGTGCAGGAACACTTACTGTTACCGGTACTACTCTTTCAGGTACTGATGCAGGAGTATACACATTAACAGATCTTAACGTATATCCTATAGATCTTTTAAATGGTGAAGCTATTACAGCAGAAATAACTTTCTGCCCAGATGCAATAGCTACGTTCTTTGATGTAACATTTGATGTAGCATTTACCGGTGATCCATCTCCGAGTCCACTTGCGGTAGATATAGATGGTGAAGGTATTGATGCTGTTGTTTCATGCCCAGAAGGTGCAGATGAGATATATTCTCAAGTACCAGATGTAAGTGGTTGGGGTGCTTCTACAAGTACAAATGATCCTACCGCTGCCATTGATTACAAAGTTTTCGATAATTTTTCCGGTCTTACAGATGATATTTGTGATATCCATTTCTGGGGTATTAGAGGTTTCTATGATGGAGGTTGGGCTCAATGTACTACTGATCCAATGGATTTCTTAATTGAGTTCTGGACAGATGATGGTACTGGACAACCGGATTATCTCAATCCTCCTATATATTCTGAAATAATTACATTTTCTGGAATAGTAGGAATGGACATTGGTGGATATAATATTATTGAATGGGGCGGAGACCTCAGTTCTTGCGTTTCATTAACTGATGGTTGGGTTTCAATTGCTGCTCAGAATGATGGGCTAAGTTGCTGGTTCCTCTGGTTAAGTGCAAAATCTGATTGTGCCGGTGACGGTTCGGGATACCAATGGACTGGTACAGAAATACAAGTTACCGATTATGACTTTGGTTTCTGTTTAACTACTGCTGCTGCTACTCTTGATGCTCCAGTGATTTCTTCCATTACTCATGATGGTACTGATGCAATCATTACTTGGGGTGCTGTAACTGGTGCTGCTTCTTATGATGTTTATGGATTGGCTAATCCAAATGGAACATTTGTTTTATTGGGCAATACTACAGGAACTACATATAACCATACTACTGCTGATCCTAAGTATTTCTACTATGTAATTGCAAAAGATACGCTTGTTAGAAGTAATGTTAATCCACAATTTCAACCACCTAGATTCTTCAGTCCGGATAAATCAAAAATGGGATTAAGAAAATAAAATAAAATAGATAAGATAATCTATTTTGGGGGAGAGTTTTATACTCTCCCCCTTTTTTTTTATGTTAAAAATAGTAGGTTCTCTATAAAGTGTTAAATG
Source organism: Candidatus Cloacimonadota bacterium (assembly GCA_021108315.1). Classification (GTDB taxonomy): domain Bacteria; phylum Cloacimonadota; class Cloacimonadia; order Cloacimonadales; family TCS61; genus JAIORE01. The sequence goes on along the minus strand of JAIORE010000200.1, from coordinate 5,801 downwards.
TTGGCTGTATTCATTGCAATAGTGCTTATAGCAAACAAACAATGCTATTTGAAATCGTAGTGTATCCTAAGGATATTTCTCATATTCAAAAATGTACTTGCTTAAATTGAATTGATACTGGATAATTTTTTTAAACTATCTTAAATGTATATTTATTTTGTGGTTATTAAGAAAAAAGAGACATCACCATTGCAATGTCTCTTTTTATAAAATTCTATGAAGAAATGTTTACTCAATCAAAAATATTTAGATATATTTATTTTCCATCAGAAAAAACTACTTTATCAACTAATTTGCCCTCTTTAGTAAAATTCTTCCAAGTTCCAGATTGTTCTCCGTCTTTATAATGTTTTTCATAAGTTAATTTACCATCTTTGTACCAAGCTGTCCAATCACCGTCTTTTTTCCCGTTTTTATAATTCCCAACTATATATTTTTGTCCATTTTTATACCATTTTGTAGTTGAACCATCCTCAAGCCCATTTTTGTAATTATTTTCTTGTTTTAAAGAACCATCATCATAATAGATTTTAAAAACACCATTTTTCTTTCCAGAAGTATAATTTTCTTCGGAGTATACTTTACCTTTTTTACTCCATTTTGTCCATTTTCCGTTTAATTTCCCATTTTTATAATTAATTTCAGCATTTTTTTTACCATCTTCATACCATATTTTTTTAATTCCTTCATATTTACCATCAACTAAGGTCATCTCAATGTTTTTAGTGCCATTGTAATGATTTGTGACAATTTTTCCACTATATGGTGTATTTGTTTCTCTGAGACAGAAAACTCCATCTTTTTCCTCTAATTGGGATAGAGTAATTTGTTTACTAGAATTCGAACAAGATAATAAAATAAATGTTAGAATAAAACAGATAAAATAAGGTTGTGTTTTCATAAAATCTCCTCTAATTATTTATTAATGTAAAAATAAAAATTAATAAAAAATAAGTAAAGAAATTTTTATTCAATGAATAATATTTACTCTTAAATCCTATCCCAGATGAACTGGAAAAGATAGAACCACGAATTACACGAGCCGGAGTGAAACGTAGACCTGCGAAGCTCATTACACGAGCCGGAGTGAAACAAAGACCTGCGAAGCCTATTAACTCTAAAAAAATGCAAAAAAATTACTACTGTAATTTAAGTACCTACCCAAAAGTTTTTCGGTATTTTTGTATTTACAACTTTGTTCTTTGTCTCTTTTTATTATTCAGATATCTTTGAAACCGTTGAAACGGTTAAGTATGGCTATCTTTGCATTAACCACAAACTTAAGTTTGTGGTTAATGAGACGGAAAATTATTCAATAACCGTTTCAACGGTTTACCAGAAACATGATCATATGTTTACCAAAAGTATTTCTTATTGAATGAAAGAAAATAATAATAAAATACTGGAAAACTTTTGTCCAAGTACTTATTTAATGTATACAAGTTACAAAGTATTAAAAATGAAGAAAAACCAATGTTAATATTCGAGTTAATTTGGATTCCAATTATTTCTATAATAAGCTTATTTAGCGACTATACTAACCAACTTCCTATGAACTACAATTATTTTTTTAATCTCCTTACCTTCAATATACTTTTGAACATTAGGAATATTTAAAGCAATTTTTTTGATTTCTTCTTGCGAAGCATTCACAGAAATATCAAATTGACCTCTCACTTTTCCCATAATTTGTACAACATAATTTATCTCATCTTTTTTCAAAAAATCAGGATTAAATTTGGGAAGACCAGTTTCATGAACCAATTCATTATTTCCCAACATTTTCCACAATTCTTCAGAAACGTGAGGAGCAAAAATATACAAAAGTTTCGGAAGAATAGTACATGATTCCGCATAGATGTATTTTTCATGATAATTGAGTTTTTCAAAATCCTTAATTGCATAAATGTTGTTCAAATGTTCCATAATCTGGGCAATTGCCGTATTAAATTGCATTTTTTTATCGGAATCTTCCACAACTTTTTTGATAGTATAGTGTGTACTGAATCTTAGTTTTTTCATATTGGAAGCAATTGATTCTGAAGTGGAATTATTCATATTGGATTTGATGAAATATAAGTTCTCTTCAAAAATTCTCCATATTCTATTCAAGAAACGAAAAGCTCCTTTCACACCTTCGTCACTCCATTCCACATCTTTTTCCGGAGGTGAAGCAAATAGCATAAATACACGAAGAGTATCACTGCCATAACGATCTATAATATATTGTGGATCAATTATATTTCCTTTGGATTTGCTCATTTTGGCACCATCTTTTGTTACCATACCTTGAGTGAGAAGTCTGGCAAACGGTTCATCGGATTTAACAAGTTTGATATCACGCATAAATTTATGAAAAAATCTGGCATAAAGAAGATGCATACAAGCATGTTCGATTCCCCCGATGTATTGATCAACCGGCAACCAATAATCTGCAATTTCTTCATCAAACGGTTTTTTTTCATTATGAGCATCGGTATAACGGGCAAAATACCACGAACTATCCACGAAAGTATCCATCGTATCAGTTTCTCTTCTGGCTGGTTTATTGCATTTCGGACAAAGAACATTTACCCAATTATCCACCGAAAGTAGAGGATTTTTTGTGGTTTTTCCAATCTGAACATTTTCAGGAAGCAGAATTGGTAATTCTTCGTCAGGAACGAGAACCGTGCCACAATCTTCACAATAAATTACAGGAATCGGGTTTCCCCAATATCTTTGTCTGGAAACTCCCCAATCTCTTAGTCTATAAGTAATTGTCTGCTCACCCATATCATTTTCTTTCATCCAATCGCTGATCACTTTTTTGGAAGCTACACTATCAATATCATCAAATTGAGCAGAATTTACCAAAATTCCGGGTTTTACATAAGCCATTTCCATTTCATCCAATTCCAGTGTTTTTTCAGGATTTTGAATAACAATGATCATAGGAATATCATATTTTTTGGCAAATTCAAAATCTCTTTGATCGTGAGCCGGAACAGCCATTACAGCTCCGGTTCCGTAATCCATCAAAACATAATTTGTGATCCAGATTTGTACTTTTTTCCCATTGACAGGATTTATGGCAAACCTTCCACTGAAAATTCCTTCTTTAGTTGCATCTTCGGCAGTTCTGGAAATTTTATCTTCATTCATTACTTTATCACAGAATTTCTGCATCTCTGAATTTGCTTCTTCTTTCAACCACTTAATTACCAAAGGATGTTCAGGTGGAATTGCCATAAAAGTACAACCGAAAATCGTATCGGGTCTTGTTGTAAAAACTTTGAGAATTTCATCGCTATTTTCTAATTTGAAATGGATATTTGTGCCGAAACTTTTCCCAATCCAATTTGTTTGCATAGTTTTTACACGTTCAGGCCAATCTATTACTTTTGAAAAATCCAAAAGTTCCTCAGCATAATCTGTAATTTTGAAAAACCACTGTTCCAATTCTTTCTGTCTAACTACAGAGTCACATCGCCAGCAAGTTCCGTCTTCTACCTGTTCATTTGCCAGAACAGTTTGACAATCATCACACCAGTTCACAAATGATGATTTTTTGTAAGCTAAACCTTTTTCATACATTTTCTTGAAAAACCACTGTCCCCATTTGTAATAATTTGGTCGGCAAGTACTTATTTCTCTTTCCCAATCAAATCCTAAACCGATGCTATTAAACTGTTTCTGCATAATTCTGATATTTTCTTCGGTTGTGATACGAGGATGAGAATGGTGTTTTATTGCAAAATTTTCTGCGGGAAGTCCAAAAGCATCATAACCCATCGGTTGCATCACATTGTAGCCTTGCATCAATTTCAAACGCGAAATTGCATCTCCGATAGAATAATTTGAAACATGTCCCATATGAAGTGCTCCCGAAGGATAAGGGAACATGGAAAGAACATAATATTTTTGTTTTTCCGATTTATCTTCAGGATTAAAAATTCGTTTCTCCTGCCATATATCCTGCCATTTTTTTTCTATATTCATAAATGGATATTCCATAATATATACTCCTTTGTTATTTTTATAATTTTAAATACTTTTTTGGTTTGAAAAATTGTTATATTATCCCCGTAAGGGGAGTAAAAGGTTGAGATTAGTTGAAATCAGATCATTATTGAAAATTGAATATCTTTTGTGGTTTTGCATGATCATATTTCTCCTTAATTATTTTGAAGCAAATTGAAAATAAGATGATTTGAGGTCAATTTTTTTATTAATCTTGTCAAAATTGGTGAAAATAATTTGCGTGAATTTTAAAATGTAGCAGGAAATAATTAATGAAAAAAATAATAGTTATTGGTGGAGGAGCTGCCGGAATGATAGTAGCTGGTTTTGCAGCAAAAAATAACAATTCCGTAACTTTGATCGAAAAAAATCCTACCTTAGGAAAAAAACTTCTAATCACTGGCAAAGGAAGATGTAATGTTACCAATGATAGTGATATAGAAAACCATATTGCTAATTGTGTGACTAATGGTAAATTTCTTTTCAATGTTTTTCATAAATTTTTTGTGCAGGAAACTATTGATTTTTTTGAAAATAGTGATGTAAAACTCAAAACCGAAAGAGGAAACAGAATTTTCCCCCAGTCTGATAAAGCTGCCGATATTGTACAAGCTCTTGAGATTTTTCTTAGAAAAAATGGGGTAGAGGTGATACAAAAACAGGTAATCAGCATTGATAAAATTCAAAATAAATTTCATATAAAAACATTAAACAACACTATTGAATGTGATAAAATCATTCTTGCAACAGGTGGAAAATCTTATCCCGGAACAGGCTCAACCGGAGATGGATATCGATTCGCACAAAAATTTGGTCACAAAATCATTGTTCCGAGAGCAGCTTTGGTTCCATTGGATATTAAAGAAGATTTTCCTAAATTATTACAAGGATTAGCTCTTAAAAATATCAGTATCAAAATATTAAATCAGAATAATAAAATAGTTTTCGAAGATTTCGGAGAACTTCTATTTACTCATTTTGGAGTTTCAGGACCATTGATTCTTTCAGTTGGTTCCCTCGTTAAAAATATTATGAATCATACTCTAATTATTGATTTGAAACCTGCTCTCAGTAAAGAAGTATTGGATAAGCGAATGATTAAAGATTTGGAGAGTAATTCAAAAAAAACAATTAAGAAATTATTAAAGTTATACCTTCCGAATAAAATGATCCTCATCTTCCTAAATCTATTTAAAATTGATGAAAATAAAAAATGCAATTCAATTTCAAAAATAGAAAGAATGAGCTTAATTCATCTTATGAAAAACATTTCTTTAACTATTATTAATAAGAGACAGTTACGAGAAGCTATAATTACATCTGGCGGAGTAGATGTAAAAGAGATAAATCCTCGTACTATGGAATCTAAAATAATAAAAGGACTTTATTTTGCCGGTGAGATTATTGATGTAGATTCTTTGACCGGTGGTTATAATTTACAAATTGCTTGGAGTACAGGTTTTGTTGCGGGAAATAGCTGTTAAATATTTATTGCTAAGAAAAGAAAAGAATTAGCCGCTGATCAACGCTGATAAAAGCGGATAAAGAAAAAAAGATATACTTAGCCACAGATTAACACCGACTAAAAAATAAAAAAAGTCCGTGTTTTGTCCGTGAAAGTCCGGTGCGTCACGATGCGTTGTATAGTCAGCTGGTGTAAATCCAGTGCGACTAATTTTCCGTTCGGTCGGAAGTGAAAAAGATGGCTATTTTCAGTAATGATCTGGTCAAAGCTCTTTGAATCGGTAAGTAAGCCGTAGCGAAAGCGAACAGGTTTAGCTTCGTTAAACTATTGCAAT
>JAIORE010000126.1 GCA_021108315.1 Candidatus Cloacimonadota bacterium | reverse complement strand
TCCCATGAGATACGTTGGAGACTACAACGTTGATAGGTCACAGGTGTAAGCACAGTAATGTGTTCAGCCGAGTGATACTAATAAATCGATCGCCTTTTTTTATTTAAATTTCATTGCTCTATTGCACCTATAATAAATTATATATCGTATCTTTTTAGAGATGGTGGTAATTGCGGTGAGGTAACACCTGTTCCCATCCCGAACACAGCAGTTAAGTTCATCTGCGCCGATGGTACTGGTTTGGCAACGAATTGGGAGAGTAGGTCGCCGCCATCTCTAAGAAGATAATTTTTTTATAAAAAATTTATAAAATAAAACCCCGTTGGTACCAACGGGGTTTTTGTTATATGTAAAGGAGTATTACACTCATTTTAATTGACTAATTCATCAAGAAATAAATTTTTACGCAATAAAAAATCTTATATATTGAGGTATTCATGAAAAAACAAATTTTATCAATCTTAGTAATTACGCTAGTATTCCCTATCTTCGCTTTTGCAACTTTAAATAATGATACAATTAACAGTTATTGGAACAACAATCAATTTAATGATTTAGAAAAATATCTACTATCTGAGAAAAAAAATAATCCTACGAGTGCTAAAATTAATGAAAACCTAATTCTTCTATATAATCTTTTTGAAAGAAATGATGAAGCCAATAAATTACTATTAGAATCCCTAAATATTCTTGAAAATCCTCAATCTTATTTGCGAGCGAACTACATAGAAGATTATATAATGCTAAAAATTCAAAAAAATAACCCCGATGAAATTGAAAAATTATTTAATTCTGTAATTCAAAAAGGTGATCCTGAAGGTATTATTGATGTAATATCAAAAGAGTTTCTGAGTCTAAGAAATTTCGCAGTTAGAAAATTCTCAAAATCTGAACAAAATGTAAATAACCTTGGAGGAATAAAAAATTGGAAATTAATAGGTCCATTTGAAAATATTTCTGCTTCTGGGTTTTCAAAAGTATATCCACCTGAAGGTGAATTTGATCTCCTAAAAAAGATCACCGGAAAAAATAATATTCAAACATTTTGGTTTGATAACACTCCACCAAGATACTATTCTTGGATAAATCATAAAGATTATTTTCCTTTCTCCCAATCAATATTTTACGCAAATACATTTATTAAATCACCTATAAAACAAAAGATACAGTTTCGTTTTGGAAATTCTGGAGCTTTTAAAATTTTCTTAAATGATGAACTATTGATGGAAAATGAAGAAGAATCAAATAATGGACCTGATACATTTATAATAGAAACAGAACTTCAGGAAAAATGGAATAGAATATTAATTAAAAATGCAAATTCAGAAATTTCTAACAACAATTTTCTTTTAAGAATTACCAATGAAAAAGGAGAATTAATTCATGGTTTAGAAATATCTACAGACCTAAGACGATATAGTTCAAAACCTAATGCAATTAAAAAAATACTAAAATCTAGTACAGAGACTTTCTATGAAAACGAAATTGAAGCTAATCCAGATTATTTAGAAAATTATATTTACCTATCAAATTATTATTATTCCATTGATAAAATGGAAGAAGCAATTATTCTATTAAAAAAACTCATAGATAAATATCCTGATAATGCACTTCTAAACTATTATTTGGCGAGATATTATCAAAAAAACCAGGACTATGATGAATGGGAAACTATTTCAAATAAAATTGAAGAAATGGATCTAGATATACCCATTTTCATATTACAAAAAATTGTAAAATATACAGAAAGTGGTGAATTGGATAAAGTGAAGACTTATTTAGATAAATATGAGAAAATTGTTGGCAAAACAGTACAATATTATGCTAATTTAATTGGCTATTATGCTCAAAAAGAGCTATCAAAAAAAATGGTTGAAACTATTGAAACAGCATACTCAATCTATCCAAATAGTGATGAAATAGTGGCTTTTAAACTTATACTTGAACTCAGGTTAAAAAAAGATGTGAAAAAAGGTATAAAAATTTATAAGAAATATTTAAAAACACATAACAGTGCAGATGGTATAAATATGTATGCTCAATTGCTTTTACAGATAAGTGAAGGTGGTAAATGGGAAAAACAAATGCTGTTGTTACAGAAATATTTTCCTACTAAATCAGTATATTTTGCAAATTTTTCCAATGACCTTGTGGATCAAGGAAAGCCTGAACGGGCTTATAATTACATTAAAACAGCTATTAAAATGGCACCCATGAATTCTGCATATTGGGAGATACTTGGTAAAACTGAAAATCTATTGAATAATAGGAAAAAAGCTATAGAAGCATACAAAAAAGCTATTCATTACAACCCTTGGAACTATTCTGCGCGTGATGTAATTCGTGAACTGGAGAAAAAAGAGCCAATATTTTCTGTTTTTGAAGAATTTGAAATTGATTCATTAGCTGCAAATTCTCCTGGTATTGAAGATTTCCCCGAGGATGATGCAATTATTTTGCTGGATACGCATAAATACATAATTTACCCAGAAGGAGGATCTCAGTATGAGGAAGAATTCTTGGTAAAACTACTCAATAAAGCAGGAATCCAAACATTTACCAATTATAGCATTTCTCTAAATTCATATAAACAATCTTATACAATTGAAGAAGCACTTACCATAAAGCCGGATGGCAGAAAAATCACAGCGGATACTAATAGAAATCAAGTAGTATTTAAAACATTAGAAGAGAATGATGTGATATACATTCGTTGGAAAATAAAAAATTATGAAAATGGAAGAATGTTAAATCATTTCTGGGATACAGTGAATTTTAATTATTATTACCCGGTAGAAAAAAAATATTATTCTATGCTTGTTCCTGATGATAAAAATTTTGAATACATATATCAAAATTTGGAACTAAATCCTGAAATTAAGAAATTAGAAGAGGGCAAACTTTATACTTGGTCGATTCAAAACGAGCCTTCTATAAAAGAGGAAGTTCGGATGCCTAGTTTAAATGAAATTGGAAAAATTATGTATGTTTCCAGCATTCCTGATTGGCAATATATCATTGATTGGTATCAAGATTTGGCTACATCAAAAATTAAAGCAAATTATGAGATAAAGAATATTGTAAAAGAGCTTCTAGAAGATAAAGATGATATTACAGAAGATGAAAAAATAAAATTGGTTTATGATTATATAACTGAGAATATTACCTATTCTAGTGTGTCCTTTAGGCAATCTGCATATACCCCTCAAAAAGCTCGCGATGTTTTAGTAAATAAAATTGGTGATTGTAAAGATGTATCTGCTCTAAGTGTTTCAATGCTTCGTGAGATGGGTATTGAAGCTGATCTTACTCTGGTGAATACTGGATTTCATAAAACTGATGCGAATCTGTTACCGGCGATTAATCATTTTGATCATTGTATTACAACTATAAATACAGAAAATGGGATAAAATACCTTGATCATACTGCACATAATTATCCAATGAATTCAATTCCTCTGGGTGATATTGATGCTTTTTCACTAAAAATCACAAAAAATTCTAATCCTGAGTATCTTCATAAAAATAATTTTGAAAAATCAGGGACAGTTCGTGAAACGAGAGTTATTCTCAAGGATGATGACTCAGCAGAAATTTCTAAGAAAAGCAAAAAATTTGGTAGAGCTTCTGCAAATATTCGCTACAGTTATCGTGAATTAGATGAGATTGATCGTAACAAAACCTTAAAAGAGACTTTAACAAGAGAGTATACAGATGTTGTTTTGCATGATTTTGAATTGAATAATCTTGATATCATAAATGATAGTGTTTCTTATTCTTATAATTTTGATGCAAAAAAATATTTAAACAACAGCGGTAACTTTAAATTTTGTAAGTTATCTTGGACTGATGATCTCACTTCTTCTAGTGGTTTATCCTATGAAACTCGTAATTATCCTTATCTTCTATGGTCTTCTGGTTATGACTATTTTCTAGAAGATATTGAAATATCATTACCAAGCAATTATGTTCCTTTGGAAATTCCTGAGAATATTATATATGAAACAAATTATGGCAAGTATGAATTCAATATTAAATTTAAAAGTGGGAAAATATTTGCAAAAAGGTATCTGGAAGTTTATAATTATGATGTTGCACCGGAGGAGTATCTTGATTTTAAGGAATTCTTTAATAATATCGTAAAAGCTGATGAAACACAACTTTTATTGAAGAAAAAGTAAGAAAATAAATTTAATGTTGAAGCAATTATAAAAGGGCAAATTAGTGTTAACATTAGTGAAGCCACTTGAAATTTATGAGAGTGAATTTATTGCTTTTATAAATGAATTCAAAATTGCAAAGGAAAATTTGGTATCATATTCAATAGACCAAAAAGAAATGAACTTTCAGGTCTATGTGAAATCACTCCATGATGAATCTTTAGGAAAAGGGATTTCAAAAAATTGGGTGCCAGCTTCAACCTACTTTTTGATGAATAAAGATAAGAAAATATTTGGTGCTGTAAATAAGACATAGATTGATTGATAAACTTCGAATTGAAGGTGGTCATATCGGATATGGAATCAGACCAAGTGCAAGAAATCAAGGATATGGAACTAAAATCTTAGAATTGGCTTTGAAGAAAGTAAGTGAGATAGGAATTAAAAAAGTTCTTGTAACCTGTGACAAACAAAATATTCATTCTGCGAGAATTATTCTAAAAAATGGTGGAAAATTTGATTCGGAAATCGAATATAATAATAAAATTGTACAAAGATATTGGATTGAATTATAGTAAAATCTTTCAAGTTGATAGAAAGGAGCTTACTGCTGGGATGCTTTACCTCATTTTGATTTGCTAAACTGGGTTTATCCTTTTATTTACTTACAAAACAACACTCTTTTCTTTTAAATTTTGCTTGATATCTTCCACAATTTTCACATCAAATTCAATTTGGTCGATTTTTTTTACCGGGATTATTCCCTGAATAGAATTTGTAACGAATACTGCATCAAAGTTAGATAAATCTTCGGGAAACAAATCAATTTCAATTACTTTAATATATTTATTATTAATTATTTTGTCTCGAATAATTCCGAGTAAAATAGGTAATTTTTTCTTTGGTGTATAAATTGTCTTATTTTTTATAAAAAAAATATTGTGAATCGAAGTTTCTAATATTTTATTATCAGATGAGATATACAAATAATCATTGAAATTAGTTTTTTGAATTTCCTGTCTATAAAAAACATTTTCTAAATAATTCAATGTTTTATGATGATAAATCTCGTTATATCCCCTATCTTGAAAATTACATTTTAAAGAAATTGGAATATTGTTTTGGTTCAATTCTCTACAAAAAATAAGAGTTTTAGTTTTCTCATCTTCTTCGAATAAAATAATTTTTACTCGGGCTTCATCCATATTGTTTTGTTTTATTAATTTTTCAACATTTTTTTGAAAATCAAAGGTTGGAAAACGCATTTTGTAGGTATGTAATGAATATTTAAGGCGATTCAAATGATCTTGTAAATAAACAGCATTTTTATTTTGATACTTCATTGTAGTAAAAAAACCTTTTCCATATTGAAATCCGCTTGAAAATGGAGATATTTTTATTTCATCTTCATCAAGAAACATCCCTTCATAAAATGCAATCATATTTTCAAAATCTCCATCATACTTGTTAATTTATGATTAATTTCATTATATTCTGCTTCAGGAGAAGAATCTATTGTGATTGCTCCTCCGGAATTCAAGAAAAATTTGTCATCCGAAAAAACAGCAGTTCGGATCACGATATTTGAAATAAAGTATTCTCTGTTCATCATAAAGATAGTTCCTGTGTAGATATTTCTGGAAAATGTTTCCAAATGTTCAATAATATTTAAGCTGCTCACTTTGGGACATCCTGTTATTGAACCTCCTGGAAAAGTTGCTTTCAACAAATCCCAGTAACTATTTTGTTCTCGAAGAATTCCTTTGATTATTCCCACGAGATGATACACATTTTGATATTCTTCTAATCTTTTTGCTTCTTGCACTTGAATGCTACCGTACTTGCACACTTTTCCCAGATCATTTCGGAGTAAGTCAATAATCATATAGAGTTCAGCTTGATCTTTTTCTGATTCTAATAATATTTTACGTTTTTTTTGATCTTCAATTCTATTTTTTCCTCGATTGATTGTTCCCTTTATCGGTCGTGTTTCAATTTTAATTTTTTCACCTTTCAAAAATAGTTCTGGAGAATTGCAGGCAATTTTTAGATTACCATAATTCAGATAAGCTGAAAATTGAGCATCATTTAACTCAAAAAGTTTTTTAAAAAATATAAATGGATCACCAGAAAACGTTCCTCTAAACTGTTGACTGAGATTTACTTCATATACATCACCTTCAAATATCATATCTCTTATTCTTTCAACTTTCGCAATATATTCTTCTTTCTCGCATTCCGCAATCAGATTCATTACTTTGAAACTTTCTTCAAGTTGTTCAGTAGATTCCAGATTACTTGGTGTTTCATAATCAAATTTTATCTCATATAGCTTTTTCTCTTTATGATCAAAAACAAAATACTGATTATAAAAAATCCATTGCAAGATTGGCATTTGATAATTCGAAATTGTTTTTTTCTCAATTTTTTCAACCTGATGAACAGCTTCGTAAGAGATATAACCAATTCCACCACAGAGATTTGCTGGAAATGGAAATTCGTTAAAATCTGTGTTAGACAAAGTATTATTCAGTGTTTCCCAAAATTTAGATTGCAAATTGTATTCAATATTCTCTTGTTTTAACCTGAATTGTTCATTAAAAGTTATGATTGTATGTGGTTTAATTCCAATAAAAGAAAATTCAGAAATTTCTTGTGTATCATTTCCAATGAGTAAAGTATTGTAAGTCTGTTGATGAAATTTGTCAAAAAACTCTAAAGGTGTTTGATATGAAAGCTGAGTTATAACAGTTTTTTTTATTTTTAAATTAATTTTCATTTTATTTTGTTTTTTAATTTTCTAAATATCAGACAAGTGAAAGAAACACAAAGAATGTCAGAACAATGATTCATTTGATTTTGTGATTACCTTGATTTTTTAATCTTGTTCACAAGCTTCTGCTTGGGAACACAATAATTGAAGAAGCTCCAGCTTCTTGTTTTTTCTGAATTTACTCTACACAAGACAAGGTTTGGAAACAAGTCCGACAAATCATATCCCATCAATTAATCACAAAAATCACAGTTCAGACAAAAGACCTCCCAACCGGAAGGTCTCTTATCATTTAAAATCAGCAATAAAAAATCTAATTCATATTCTTATCTGCAAATTCCTTACCGGCTTGCAATGCTTTCAGGTTTGCATTAACAACATCATCACCTTTTCTACCGAAAATAGCTTGAATTGCTTCTTCTAATTTCTTGTATTCCAGTCCCAGAAACTTGGAAGCAGCTCCGAGAATAACAATATTCATTGAGCGTTTGGAACCAATTTCTTGAGCAATTTTATCAGCATCAAGAGCGATATTATTTTCTATATTTTTTATCTCTTTTTTAATGGAATCCAATTCAGGATAATTTGGAATATTTTTGAATGGAGCTGTATTAGAAACTATCCAACCTTCTTTTGATAAATAAGGCAAATAGCGCAAAGCTTCCATTGGCTCTACCGAAATAATTATATCACAACTTCCTTCTGCAATGTATCTGAAATACGTAAATGTGATTGAACATCTCCTCCGCGTTGGCTCATTCCGTGAACTTCAGCTTGTTTGAGATTCAATCCCGATTCGATAGCGGCATATCCGATAATTGTGGCAATAGTCAAAATTCCCTGACCACCAACTCCAGCTAATATTATATCTTTTTTCATAATAAACTCCTACTTCTTTGCAGCTTTCAATTTTCTCATACGCCTGCCGAGAGTTTGAATACATTCCCGACGTGGAATAATCACCGAAACGCCATCATAAGCAATCTCTTCTTTCATTATTCTTACATTTTCATCATGAAATCTGGATAAAGGATTGAGCACCCGAATATGATCTTCCTCAACCCCAATTCCTTTGCAAATGGCTTCAATTCTATGAAGTGCAGTATAATCTTGTCCACCAGTCATACCTGTAGTGGAATTATCCAAAATTATCACAACTGTATTTGTTTTATCATAAACACAATCCAAGAGACCCGTCATTCCGGAATGAGCAAAAGTAGAATCCCCAATTACACTTACTGCCGGGAAAAAACCAGCATTTGAAGCACCTTTTGCCATTGTGATGGAAGCTCCCATATCCAGACAAGTATTGATAGCATTGTAAGGAGGCAAGAAACCAAGAGTATAACAACCGATATCAGAAAAAACATGACCTTTCCCGTATTCTTTCAGTGCTTCATTTAGTGCTTTGAATGTATCGGCATGTGAACATCCAACACAAAGTGCCGGCGGACGACCTTCTACAACTTCTGGAATTACATTTTCTACACTATAAGCTACATTTAGAGCTTTTGCGACTTTATTGGAATTCATTTCACCATCATAAGAAAAAGTTCCATCCAAGCGTCCGCAGATTTGCTCTGTTCTTGGTAAAAATCCTCTTAGCATCTCTTCTACAAGTGGTTGACCTTCTTCTACTACAATAACTTTTTCACATTCATTCATGATTTTTTCAACCATTTTGGCTGGAATAGGATATTGGCTAATTTTTAGAATAGGATATTTACCTTCGTCTTGAACAACTTCTTTGACATAATTATAGGCAAGTCCACAAGCAATAATTCCCACAGATTTATCTGTTCCTTCTTCAAGCCAATTAAAAGGTGAGTTTTCGGAAGCTTCATTCATTTTCGGTTGTAATTTGATAAGATTTTTATATTTTTTTCTGGAGAAAGACGGTAAAAGCATAAATTGATTTGGATCTTTTGGCATTTTTAGTTCATTTTCTGCTAAGATTTTTTTCTTTACTATACCAGCTCGAGAATGGGAAAGTCTGGTTGTAAGACGAACCATCACAGGAAGAGCAAATTTTTCCGAAAGTTCAAAAGCATGATAAGCCATATCATAACATTCTTGTTGATTTGATGGTTCTAAACATGGTATCATAGCAAATTTTGCATAAAATCGGGAATCCTGTTCATTTTGAGATGAATGCATAGAAGGATCATCTGCAACTGCGACAATATGTCCACCATTTGCACCAACGAAAGCAGAATTCATGAAAGGATCGGCAGCGACATTTAGACCAACGTGTTTCATACAAGACATTGTTCGTTTACCGGCATAAGACATTCCTACAGCTTCTTCTACAGCCGTTTTTTCATTGGAAGACCAAGTACGATGGATGTTACGTTCTCTGGCTAATCTGTCTTTTTGAATGTATTCCATGATTTCTGTAGAAGGTGTGCCGGGATAAGCAAAGCAGCCGGACATTCCAGCATCAATTGCACCCAAAGCTAACGCTTCATCTCCGAGAAGCAATAATTTCTTCATAATTTTTTCTCCTATTTTTTATTTGTTATTCTATTTTCCAAAAATTTATTCTTTTAAATTCTTACAAGCTTTTTATTTGACACTATCATCTTTGAAACAAAATTTGCTTAATAACTCACTTTACAGTATTTAAAAAATATTGATTGCAGTAAAGATACAAAGAAATTAGTTAGTTGTTTTTTATTTTTTGTGTCTTTGCGAACTTAGCGGTGAATAATAAGTTTTTTAAAATAGCTACAAAGGATAATATATGAATCCTAAATTTAATTTTATAGAAGAGGTCGAGAGCTTCTGCAAAGAGCACAATCTATTTAAAAAAGGTGATAAAATCTTAATCGGATTCTCTGGCGGAGCAGATTCCACAGCATTACTATTAGCTTTTTCCTATCTTAGAACTAAATATCATCTTTCACTTCTCGTTGCTCATGTAAATTATAATTTACGAGGTGAAGATTCTATTGCTGATGAAAACTTTGTGAAAGAAATTTGTTTTGCTCACAATATTTCATTAGTAATTAAAAATGTAAAACTTGAGAATCTATCAAATATGGAAAACACAGCGCGAGAAATACGAATGGATTATTTCTCAACACTTACGGAATTGTACAAAGTTAATAGAATCGCTCTCGGACATAACAAAGAAGATCAGGCAGAAACTATTCTTTTTAGATTGATTCGTGGTGCAGTATTTAACGGATTGAAAGGAATTTTACCCAAAAACAGAAAAATCATTCATCCTTTACTTGGAGTGAATAGATTTAAAATAGTTGATTTCTTAAAATCTGAAAACTCCAGTTGGCAGACAGATAAAAGCAATCTTAACAATGATTATTCTCGAAATAAGATTAGAAATCATATAATCCCTTGGATTGAAGAACATTTGAATTCAAAAGTTGTGGAAAAATTGTACAACACTTCCGTCATTTTTCGGGAAACTGATAGCATATTGAATGATCTGGCAAAAAGAAAATTATTTAAATCAATTCTAAGAAAACACAAAGATGGGATTAAATTGTCCTTAATAGAGATATTGAAAACTCGTTCTGTTTTGAGATTTTATATTTTCCGAGATGTGTATAGACAGATTTGTGGAACAGAAAAAGATTTTTATCAAACCCAATTTATTGAGATCGAATCAATCTTAAAAACTTCTGGCAGTAAACAGATAATGCTACCTCATAATATCATTGTAATCAAAGAATACGATAGTCTTATTTTTATTAAAAAAGGTTCACTCATTTCTGTTGATATTGATTACAAAAGGGAATTGACTTCTATTCGTTCACGTTTTAGTTTTGAAAATTATCGAATTAATATGAAAAAAATAAAGAAACTCCCTACAAAACGCCATCAATTTGAGAATAAAGAAGAAGCTTTTCTTGATCTTGATAAGATTAAATTTCCTTTTACTCTTAGGCATAGAAAAGATGGTGATAAGTTTATTCCGCTCGGTATGAACCACAGTAAAAAATTAAAGGATTTTTTCATTGACGAAAAAGTTCCCAAATTTGAGAGAGATAACGTGATAATTTTCACTGATAATGAGAAGATTATTTGGGTTGGTGGTATGCGAATTGATAATAGAGTAGCGATCTCTAATAAGACAAAAAACATCCTGAAGATCAGAATTGATGAGATAAGTAGTCATAAATTAAGGCATGCTGAAAGAAATAAGAAATAAGGGAAGAACAGAAAGAATATCCAATATCCAACACGGAAGATCCAATGATGAAGGGTAAAAGGAAAAAGAAAATCCAATCTCACTTTATTCTTCTTGTTTTCCGTAAGCTCTGTGGTTAGTTTTTAGTTCGTATTGTTAGTTACTTAAAATTATAGAAAAGGAAAATTTGATGAAAAATGATATAGAAAAAATTTTATTTGATGAAAGCAAAATTCTAAAGAAAGTACAGGATTTAGGTCTACGAATTTCAGAAGATTATAAAGCTAAAAACCCTGTATTAATCTGTATTTTAAGAGGTTCTGTGATTTTTCTTTCGGATTTGATGAAAAACATATCTGTTCCTCTAGAAATTGATTTTTTCTCGCTTTCCAGCTATGGAGCCAGTACGAAATCATCTGGTATCGTAAAAATACGTAAAGATATTGATACAGAAATTACAGGTCGTCATGTTATTGTTGTGGAAGATATTGTAGATTCAGGACTTACCTTGAAATATATTGAAGAATATCTATCAAAACACAATCCGAGTTCAATCAAAATATGTGCTCTATTAGATAAACCAAAGGCTCATAAAACCGAAATAAAAATTCATTACAAAGGTTTTGAAATTGGAAATGAATTTGTAGTAGGTTATGGATTGGATTTTGCCGAAAAATATCGAAATTTACCATATATTGGAATATTAAAAAAGGAGATTTACTCTTAAATGGATACTAATAATAAAGAAAATAATAATGATAAAAAGAAAAATCAACTACCCAAAATGAATCGTTCCCAAATGATTACTTTGTGGGTAATGCTGATTTTATTGGTATTAGTTGTTTATAATGCCATAAAAATGAATGATAAAAAGATTCAACAATTATCATATTCCGAATTTTTACAAATGGCTAATCAGGGTGAAATTACAAGAGCAGGTTTTGATGATCAGGATGTAACAATTACAGATAATAATGGAAATATATATAAAACTTATCTTCCTTTTCGTGATCCTGATTTAGTGAAAGAACTCACTAAAACGGGAATAAATATTTATTCCCAAAAACCGAGCTGGATACCTAGTGTTTTACTAAATTTTTTCCCATTTCTTATTCTAATTGCATTCTGGATTTTTATGATGAAAAGAATGAGCGGAGGTAGCGGTAAAGTTTTCAGTTTTGGCAAGAGTAGAGCAAAACTTTTTATAGGTGGAAACACAAAAGTTTCTTTTGATGATGTTGCCGGAGTAGAAGAGGCAAAAGAAGAACTTGAAGAGATTATTGAATTTTTGAAAGAACCAAAGAAATTTCAAAGACTTGGAGGAAGAATTCCTCGTGGAGTTTTGCTTTTAGGTCGTCCGGGTACAGGAAAAACCCTTTTGGCAAAAGCTGTGGCTGGTGAAGCAAAAGTTCCTTTTTATAGCATTAGTGGATCGGATTTTGTTGAGATGTTTGTTGGGGTAGGAGCTTCGAGAGTTCGAGATCTTTTTGCAGAAGCCAAAAAAAATGCACCTTGCATTGCTTTTATTGATGAAATTGATGCGGTTGGAAGACATCGTGGAACCGGTGTTGGTGGTGGTCATGATGAGCGGGAACAGACATTGAATCAGCTTTTGGTGGAGATGGACGGATTTGAGCAAAATGATACAGTTATTATTATCGCTGCTACAAATCGCCCTGATGTTCTTGATCCGGCATTATTACGCCCCGGTCGTTTTGATAGACAAGTAGTTGTAGACCTTCCGGATATTAAAGGTAGAGAAGCTATTTTAAAAGTTCACAGTAAAAAAGTTCCATTGGCAAAAGGTGTAAATTTTGCCATAATTGCTCGTGTAACTTCCGGTTTTAGCGGTGCGGATCTGGCTAATTTGGTTAATGAAGCAGCTTTGCTCGCAGCCCGAAATGGAAAGAAAAAAATTGATATGGACGATTTTGAAGAAGCAAAAGATAAAGTTTCTTATGGAAAGGCAAGGAAGAGTAGAGTTATTTCTGAAGAAGATAAGAAAATAACGGCTTATCATGAAATTGGTCACGTTTTATGTGCAGTATTTCAGGAAAAAGCCAATCCTGTTCACAAAGTTACGATTATTCCACGTGGATTTGCTGCTGGTACTACTCATTTTCTAGAAAAAGATGAAACTCATGTGACAAAATCATATCTTGAACAACTATTAGTTTATGCACTTGGAGGACGAGCTGCTGAAGAAATTGCCTTTAAAGAAATTTCTACGGGAGCTTCCAGCGATATCCAGAGAGTTTCAGATATTGCCAAAAGTATGGTTTGTTCTTGGGGAATGAGTGATAAAATTGGTCCGATTGCAATCGGAAAAGATGATCAAATGGCATTTCTGGGAAAACAGCTTACTCAAACCGAAGTTTATAGCGAAGAGACAGCAAAAGTTGTTGATAAAGAAATTCGCTTAATTATCAAAACTGCTCATGAAAAAGCTTTGAAAATTCTAAAAAACCACAAACAATTATTGAAAATTTTATCTAAAGAATTGATTAAAAAAGAAACACTCAATATTGATGAATTATATAGTATTATTTTAGAAAATATCTCTGATGAAGAGAAGATAATTGTAAATAAAAAACTAGATAAAGCAAAAGAAATGAAGCTTGAAAATTTAACGGAAGAAACAGAGATAGAAATAGATGAAAAGGATGAAGAGGATTCTTCTCAGGATGAAAAAGAACAAGTTTCGCACTAACACAGACTAAAAAAGGAAACAGGAGATAGGAAAAAAGCAGATTAGCAATATCCTTTTCTAATCTACTAATGAAGAAATTCTTTCTGCAAAATCAGAAAATATTAAAGAAAAACTCTCACCGCAAAGACGGTAAGAAAAAGAATGGAAAAATGGAATCTAAAAAAAAACGATTTATATCATAGAATTTCTTTCTCATTAACTTTTGCAATTATTAAAAAAGTAAAAAAGAAGAAATTTGATATTGAAGATTGCAAGAACACACCTCCCGGCTAAAGCCGTACTCCTCTCAAGAGGAGATTTTCTCTAGGCTCTCAGTGTTCTCTGTGGTTTAAAAAGTATTTGTCTTGTCTGTGAAAATCAGTAACAAAAAAATATAAGTAATATAAAATTAAGTGATTAAGAGGAAAATGTATGATAATGCATGGAACAACTATCATCGGTGTAAAAAAAGGAAACAACACTGCTATCGGTGGGGATGGACAAGTAACTTTGGGAAACACAGTGATGAAAGCTACCGCTAGAAAGTTAAGAAGGTTGTATAATAACTCAGTTATTGCCGGATTTGCCGGTGCTACCGCAGATGCTTTTACATTATTTGAAAAATTTGAAGGGAAATTAAAGCAATATAAAGGAAATCTACGTAAAGCTGCTGTAGAATTGGCAAAAGAGTGGCGTTCCGATAAATACTTGAGAAGATTAGAAGCTATGATCATTGTTGCAGATAAAGAAGCATTATTGGTTATTTCCGGGACAGGAGATGTTTTAGAACCCGATGATGGAATTATTGCAATTGGTTCCGGTGGGAATTATGCTTTATCAGCAGCCAGAGCCTTAGTAAAACACACAGACCATTCACCCAAAGATATAGTTATGGAATCAGTAAAAATTGCTGCGGATATTTGCATTTATACGAACAGAAATATTTTGATTGAAGAGATTGGGAATTAACTGATAGTTCTTAGTTGATGGTTAGTAAATCAAAGTGAATTAAAATTATTTGAAATAAAGGACATTATGAAAAATTTAACACCTCAAAAGATTGTATCCGAATTGGATAAATATATCATCGGACAAAATAAAGCGAAAAGAGCTGTGGCAATTGCCCTTAGAAATCGCTGGAGAAGACAACAAGTAAAAAGTGAATTAAGAGAAGAGATTATGCCGAATAATATCATTCTTATTGGACCTACCGGAGTTGGTAAAACTGAGATTGCCCGTAGAATTTCCAATCTTGCAAATGCACCTTTCATAAAAGTGGAAGCTTCTAAATTTACTGAAGTTGGTTATGTTGGTAGGGATGTGGAATCTATGATTCGAGAACTGATGAATATTGCAATCAATGATGTACGCGAGGAGATGAGTAAGAAAGTTCAGCAATCTGCTACTATTCGAGCGAGAGAAAGAGTTTTAGATAAACTGATTCCTCCAGCTCCTGTCATAAGTTCTGATTCGGAAGAGGATATTCAAGAAAAAAATGAGCGAAATAAACGATTAAGAGAAAAATTTGGCAAAATGCTTGGTTCGGGGAAACTTAATGATCGTGAAATTGAAGTTGAACAACAGCTAACGAAATCACCTCACATCGAAGTTTTTTCTAATACCGGTATGGAAAATATTGATTTTCAATTCGGAGAAATGCTCTCCAGTATGCTTCCTATGGCAAAAAATCAAAAATCAAAAAAATTAAAAGTTCCCGAAGCATTAAAATATTTAAAAGAGATCGAAGCAAATAGATTGGTAAACAAAGACAAGGTAATCTCAGAAGCTAAAAAACGGGTAGAAAATGACGGAATTATTTTTCTGGATGAGATTGATAAAATTGCCAGTGATAGTAGCAGGCACGGAGCAGATGTCTCCCGTTCCGGAGTTCAAAGAGATCTTTTACCAATTGTGGAAGGCTCAAATGTTCCTACAAAATACGGTATAATTGATACTTCACACATTTTGTTCATTGCCGCCGGTGCCTTTACCATGTCCAAACCATCCGACTTGATTCCTGAACTTCAAGGTCGTTTCCCAATTCGCGAAGAATTAGACAGTCTCACCAAAGAAGATTTTGAAAAAATTTTGGTTTTTCCTAAGAATTCACTGACAAAACAATATTCTGCTCTTTTCAAATCCGAGAAAGTAAATCTTGAATTCGGTGAGGAAGCAATAAGTGAAATTGCTAGATTTACGGCTGATGCAAATCAAAAAATGGAAGATATTGGAGCAAGACGACTTCATACTGTAATGAATGCTCTCTTAGAAGATTTTTTATTCGAGATGCCTAGCAAAAAAATTAAAAAAGTAACAATTAATAGAGAAAATGTGGTTGAAAAACTTGATCGAATTATTAAGGATGAAGACCTTTCTAAGTATATATTGTAAAACAAAGAAAGTGGAGGAAAAAAAATGGCAAAAAGAAAAAAGGCATCTAAAGCATTATTTCAATTGAAAGTAACCTTGGTTGGAAGCAAACCACCTATTTGGAGAAGGTTAATTGTCAAAGATAACATTAGATTGGATCAATTGCATTCTGTTTTGCAAGTTTCTATGGGATGGTTTAATTGCCATCTTCATCAGTATATTGTTGGAGATTCCTATATCGGAGTTCCAGAACCGGACTATGATTTGGATATGATTGATGAACGTAATTTTTATTTATACGATCTTGTTTCCAATCCCAAAGACTTTTTTATCTACGAATATGATTTTGGAGACAACTGGGGTCACAAGATTATTCTGGAAAAAATTCTACCGGTAGATTTTTCAACAACACCAAAAGTGATAAAGGGCAAGAAAGCATGTCCACCTGAAGATTGTGGAGGTACTTGGGGATATTCTGAACTTTTAGAAGCTCTTCAAGATCCGAAACACGAAGAATATGAATCTATGCTTGATTGGGTTGGGGAAGATTTTAATCCTGATGAGTTAGATATTGAGCGTATTAATCGTTACCTGAAAAATTTGAAATTTTGAGGTTTTTTCACAAAAAACAACCAACAAAGTACTGGGAGGGGGATTGAGCAAAAAACCATTTCCTTTTTTGTCGGTTAGCATTTAATTTATTCTTTTGTCATCCCTAAAAAAAAATATTGGTATAAAATTCAAATAAAAAACTATCGGAGGTTGTATGAAAGTTTTAGTACATAACGAAAAACTCTGTATTGGTTGTGGAGCTTGTGAAATAACTTGTTCCAAAACTTGGTTCAAAGAAGAAAATCGTGAAAAGTCAAGAATTATAATTAGTAAAATTGATGATGGATTCAGATCTACTGTCTGTAATCAATGTGGAGAGTGTATCAAAGTATGTCCTGTGGAAGCTCTTACTATCAATAAACAGGGAATTGTACGTTTAAATGCAAAAACTTGTGTGGGTTGCCTTTCTTGTGTTGGATTCTGTCCGTCTTTCGCTATGTTTACAGTCGCTGGAGAGGATATTCCTTTCAAATGTATTGCGTGTGGAATTTGTGTGAAAACTTGCCCAACAGGTGCTTTGACAATTGAAGAACGACCGGAACCACTTGAAACAGTATTTTACAGGAGGCATCACTAATGAATATTTATCAAAATAACTATGATATCGAAAAAATTAAAGCAGCTCACAAACTTCTTGCTGAGTTCAAATATGATGTAAAACCGTTGATAAAAGGTTATTCAAACCAAACTTTATATATAAATGTAGAAAAAAATGAGATCAAAAGTAAGTCTGTTAGTGAAGAAATGAAAAAATTATTTACCGGAGGTCGTGGTTTCAATATGAAGCTACTTTGGGATGCGACAAATGCTGATACAAAATGGTTTTCTCCAGAAAATGAAATTGTAATTGCTGCCGGACCAATGGGAGGAATTACTCAATATCCCGGAGCTGGAAAATCTATAGTTTGTGGAATTTCTCCACTTACCCAAGCTCCTGTTGATAGTAATGTCGGTGGATATTTCGGACCTTATCTAAAGTTTTCCGGTTGGGATGCTATTGAAGTTCAAGGAATTGGCGAAAAAGATGTAATTGTTTACATAAATGGTGATGAAGGCTTTGTACAGATTTTTGAAGCTCCCGAAGAGGACACAAATTCTCATTTGATTTCTGAACAAATGTGTGATATCTTCTCAGATAATGAAGAGGATAAGAAGTCTATTGCCACTGTTTCTGCTGGTATTGCTTCCGAAAATTCTTTTTATGGCTGTCTGAATTTCTCTTTTTATGATAGAAGACGAAAAGTTGCTCGCCTCAAACAAGCTGGTCGTGGTGGATTGGGAACACTTCTCAGGCACAAAAAAGTAAAAGCTTTGGTTTGCAAATTCTCAGGAATGAATGCAAATAATAATAATGTTGATGATATAGAATCCATCAAGAAGGTAAGTGCAAAATATCACCGCGAAATGTATGATTTGGATGATGAACAGTGTGATATGCGTCATGTGGGGACTGCTCACTTAGTAGAAATAATGGATGATTATGATCTTCTACCTACTCACAATTATCAATATGGGAAAAATCCTAAAACACCTGCAATTTCATCACATGTTTGGCGGGAAATGTTCACACAGGGAATTCCTGACAGTTGTTGGTACGGCTGCACGATGCAATGTGCAAAATGCGTTGATCGTTTTAAACTTAGAACTGGACCATACAAAGATGATATTGTTTCAATTGATGGACCTGAATATGAAACTGCTGCTGCGTTTGGGGCAAATATGGGAATTTTTGATCCTCATTTTATCGTGGAAGCAAATTTCTATTGTGATACTTATGGAATAGATACAATTTCTTGGGGAACTTGTATGGCTTTTGTGATGGAATGCTATGAGAATGGAATAATCAACAAAGAGATTACCGGTGGCTATGATCTTTCTTTTGGAAAAGGGGAAGAATCTTTGGAGATGTTGCATCAAATGGCGAGAGGTGAAGACTTTGGTAAAACTATCGGTTTAGGAATTCGTAGATTGAAAAAACTTTTTGTAGAAAAATATAATGCAGATGCAAACTTTTTGCAAGATATCGGAATGGAATGTAAAGGAATGGAATATTCTGAATATATGACCAAAGAATCATTGGCAATGCAGGGTGGATATGGATTAGCTCTTAAAGGTGCTCAACATGATGAAGCTTGGCTTATTTTTATGGATATGGTGAATAATCAGATTCCAACTTTTGCAGATAAAGCTGAAGCACTTCATTATTTTCCAATGTTCCGTACTTGGTTTGGTTTGATGGGACTTTGTAAACTGCCTTGGAATGATGTAGAACCGGCAAATAATGCCGAAACAGATGAGCCAGCAAAAGTTCCTGAGCACGTTCAGAATTATGTTGATATTTTCAATGCCGTTACAGGTAGAAATATTGATAAAGAAGAACTTATATTACAATCTGAGCGAATCTATAATTTCCAAAGAGTTTTCAATCTTCGTTTAGGTTTTGGTACAAGAGAACATGATCGAATTCCGTATCGTTCTGCCGGACCTGTAACTCTAAAAGAATACGAATCTCGTATGGAAAGATATGATACTCAACTTAAAGAGAAATGGGAATTTGATGTTGAAGGAAAAACAACTCAAGAAAAATGCGATTATCTCCGAAAAATGCGAGAAAATAATTATCAAAAACTCTGTGATGCCGTTTATGAACGTCGTGGCTGGGATAACAATGGAGTTCCGACAATTGAGAAGATGAAAGAATTGAAAGTGGATCTACCGGGAATTCTGGAAGTTCTGGAAAAGTATTATAAGTAAAATTATAGATATTTGGGTGAATGTCAGTTGATATTCATCCTTTTTGTTTCATATTTTGATTATTTCTAAAAGTATTAAATATTTTGTAACTACTCAGGTGGTTAATAAAATTACCAAACCTGTTAATGTGTTGCAAAATAAGTAGTTATGGTTTTTATAAAAAATGCTCAAAAAAAAATTATTTGTTTTTAAACGATTTCCGAGTTTTTTCTCATAAAAAATCAATATTTTGCAGATTTATGAAATATTCAATATCTTTATAATTCTTTGATAATCATAAGGTTATAGGATTTATAAGAGTACCTGAGTATAGATGTTCGCAGATGAATTGATACTTGTAAATTTTCATTTTAATACTATTTTATTATAAATATAGATTTAAA
>JAIORE010000312.1 GCA_021108315.1 Candidatus Cloacimonadota bacterium | reverse complement strand
AAAGCTATAGCAGCTAACTTATTGAAAAAGGTGGGATGAGAGGTGAACAGTCTCCCTTAAATAAAAAAAACCTAAACAAAAAAAAAATTGACAAAATAAATGCATATTAAATATATTGATCAATCGTTTGATTTAAGCGAACGATTGATTATAATTTTAGGAGGATTAAAGTGAAATTATATCTAATTATGATATTATTATTTTCAGGTTTTGTCTTGAATGCTCAAAGCTTGTTTGAAGATGCATTAAACAGTAAAAATGAGAATTCAAATGTAACTAAAACTAACGCTTACGAACTTAATGGTTATTTACGCGGTGTCTTTTATGGTGGAAAAATCCCTGAAAAAAAAGAAGCTGAAATGAAAAGCGGATATAGTGAAGTTTCAATGAAAATCAGGGTAAGAAAACAAAATATAGGCGACGCATTTGCAGAAATTCGATTTCGTAAAGGAAATGAATTTGATAAAACGATATCTGAAGTAGATATTCGGGAAGCTTATGTAAATTTATATTCAGGGCAATTTGATTTTAGACTCGGGCAACAAATAGTTGTCTGGGGTCGAGCGGAGGGATTAAATCCAACCAATAATATAACTCCTCAAAATATGTTTGTTAGTTCTCCGAATGAGGATGATAGAAACAAAGGAAATTTTCTGCTGCGTTCGCATTATAATTTTGAACCGTTCAGATTGGAAGGTATCTGTATCCCACAATTTGTTCCATCAATTTCTTCTACCGGTACAATGTCACAATTAGAAACCGATTATCCGGATGCAAATTTGAAAAATTGTGCAGTGGCTATGAAGCTGAATCTTGAACTGGCTTCATTCGATGGTTCGGTTTCATATTTCAATGGCTACAATCCTTCCCCGGGAATTCATTTAGATTCTATAGAAGTTTTTTCGAAAGCATATAGAATGCACATTGCAGGAGTTGATTTTTCGGCAACTTCCGACTCTTATGGTTTCAGGGGAGAATTTGCCTTCAGAAATCCACAGGATGATTATGAAAAGAACATATATATTCCCAATCCTGATCTGCAATATGTTCTTGGCATAGATAGGGAATTCGGTGATTTTAACATAATTCTGCAATATGTTGGAAGATTTGTAGTTGACTTTAAAGAATTGAAAAAACCTCAAAATCCTGAAGAAATTTCCCAATATGAAATTGCACTCAAAAACAGGATGTTCTCTTCTCAAACAAATGAAATAAGTCACGCTGTTTCTTTCCGACCTTTGTGGAATTTGATGTATGAAACACTTACACTCGAAATATTCAGTTTGTATAATTTTACAACAGAAGAACTTTTCTTCAAACCAAAACTCTCTTATGATCTGGCAGATGCTTTGACTATAACTGTCGGAGGTGAATACTATACGGGACCTACCGGGACTTTGTTCGATTCGATAGATGAAACACTAAGTTCTGTTTTTATAGAATTAAAAACATCGTTCTAAATATGAACAAAATTTCAATATAGAACAAAAAAAATAATAAAAGGATGAAAAAATGACAAGCAAACAAAAAGAGGAAGCAAGAAAAAGAATACTTAAAGCAGCAACGGCTTTATTCGCCCAAAAAGGTTATGCTGCTGTCGGAATCAGAGAGATTGCAAATACGGCACAAGTTAATATCTCAATGATATCGTATTATTTTCAGGGAAAAGTAGGAATATTAAGGTCACTCATCAATGAATTTCACGATCTTTATTCACAGGTATTTTCGGAAGCATTCGATAATGATAAATCAGCCGAAGATAATGTGAGAGCGATAGTTCGCAAGATGGTGGATTTTATAAGAAACAATACGGAACTGGCGATGGTATCTTTTAATTCGATTCCACTTGATATTCCCGAAATTATGGATTTAAAGATCGAAAGAGTTACAAAAACGTTAGCAAATGTAAGCGGGTTATTCAAACGATTAAATTTAGACTCTCAAGATCCTGCTTTATTAAGTGTCATCGGAACAGGATTAATTTCAATTATTCTGTCACATTTCAGACTTAAGAATATTCAGAAAATTGTTTATGATGCAAAATTTGATGACACATTTTACGAAAATTATACTAAAAATGTAGAAACCCTCTTTTTGTATGGAATAAACGGTTTTTCAACTCAAAAAGAAGAAGAGGAATCCATTGACTCGAATTGATGATAAAATTATTAAATTCCGTTGGCTGATAATTTTTGGTTTTATTGCGATTACCATCTTTTTTGCAATGCAAATTCCAAAAGCCGAAATTGATGCAGACCTGAAAAGCCAATTGCCGGAAAATATGCCTTCCCGACTTGATACGGATAAGATTGATGAGCTTTTCGGCGGTACTGAAATGATAATGATGCTCATCAAGACAGATGATATTCTCAATTCCGAAACATTAAAACGAGTTAAGAAAATATCCAAAAAGATGAGTCGCATTAAAAACGTGGACAAGGTTCTTTCTCTTTTTGATCTTAAAAACATCAAAGGAGAAGACGGAGCAATGACCGTTAATCCAGCTATAAAGCGGATTCCAAAAAATACAGAGCAAAGAGAAGAATTAAGGAAAGAAATACAAGGAAATGACATCGTTTACGGTAGTGTTGTTTCAAAGGATTTCACAATTACAGCAATCATTGCAGTTCTGAAAGATAATGTTTCGGACGAATACATCATTAGGGAAATTGAAAATCTTATTGATGAAAATCCCGGTAACGAAGAAACAATAATCGGCGGAATACCTTATATCAGGGGAAATGTAAGCCGGAATATTCAGACTGATATGCGTCGTTTGATGCCGATCGGGCTTTTGATAATGATGATTTTCCTTTTCGTATGTTTCAAGCAGCTTCGTGGTGTTCTTCTACCGTTTTCCGTGGTGATTATGTCTATAATTTTTTCTTATGGAATTATTCCGCTGCTCGGTTGGAAAATTCAGGTGATGACCGTTATCCTGCCTGTTTTTCTACTCGCTGTTGCCAATGATTATGGCATTCATATGATCGCCAAGTATCAGGAAGATAATGTTCCCGGAAATAAATTTACCAAAAAAGAACTGGCAAAGAAAATATTCAACAGTTTGGGAAAACCCGTTTTAATTACAGGATTAACAACAATGGCAGGAATGCTATGCTTGCTGGGTCACGCTATTGTACCTGCCAAGCAATTGGGTATTCTGGCAGCATTCGGCATTCTGTTCGCATTATCTGCCAGCCTGCTATTTATTCCCGCTGTTATTTCCCTGCTCCCAAAACCTAAACCTGTGCTTTCTCCCGAAAACACCAAAAGAAAATCCTTTCTTGAACATCTGCTCCTGTTTTTTGGAAATCTGGTTTCCAAACATCCGAAAATGGTAATTAGCGTAATGCTTATTTTTTCTATATTATCTTCGATAGGGATATTTTCCATTGTTGTAGATACGGATCCCAAAAACTATTTCCCAACCAATCATCCTGTCGTTTATGCCACTGATTTGATCGATCAGAATTTAGGCGGATCGCAGAATCTTTCTTTAGTTTATCAGGGAGACATCAAAGATTCGCGTCTGATGCATAAGATAGATTCTATGGAGCAAACTTTCCTGGAATTACCGGAAGTAGGAAACACAACATCTGTAGCAAGGGTTATCCGGCAAATGAGTCGTGCTTTGAATGATCCTGACGAAACCGGTTATGATCGTATTCCCGATAAAGAAAACGCAGTTGCCCAATACTTTGAATTATATGCGATGAGCGGTGATGCGGAAGACTTTGAAAAAATGGTGGATTTTCCTTATGAACACGCTGTTATCACGGCAAGAATGAACACAACGAGCACTGCAAAACTCAGCCAAGTTGTGAATAAGATCAATAATATGACAAAAGATGATCCTGATATTCTTCTTATTGGCGGATTTGGTCTTGTTCTTTCGGATCTGGCAAAACTTATGGTAAATGGACAGTTTCTCTCTCTTAGTTTGGCAGCAATCATTGTCGCATTACTTTTAATGATCCTGTTCAAATCGGTTGCAGCAGGGCTTATTTCCGCAATTCCGCTTGTTCTCTCAGTGGCAATTCTATTTGGATTAATGGGATTTTTCGGTATTGAACTGAACGTTGTAACAGCGTTGCTTTCTTCGATTATGATCGGAGTTGGCATAGATTATACAATTCACTTTCTGTGGAGATACAGGAAAGAAAGACAAAACGGTCTTTCGGCAAAGGATGCGGTTAGGAAGACACTAACCACTACCGGACGAGGAATAATTTTTAATGCATTTTCCGTTATCATCGGGTTTATTGCGCTTCTGTTTTCCAGTTTTCTACCGGTAAAATTTTTCGGGTTTCTCGTCGTAGTATCTATCTTCTCGTGTTTGATAGGTGCTTTGGTGATTATTCCGGCACTTTGTCTCGTGTTGAAACCGAAATTTCTGGAACCGAAATAAAATAAAAAAGAATAAATAAAAAATATACGAGGAGAAAAGTAATGAAAAAGATTAAAACTTTAATGATTGTTGTTTGCATTTTCCTGATGGGTTCAATGCTTACAGCACAGGAAAATCTCACAGCAAAACAAATTGCGGATAAGTCTTTTGAAGTAACGAAACTGGCAGGTTCGGAAGCTGTTTCCACAATGACTATCATTGACAGTAAAGGACGGGAAAGATTGAGAAAAATTGCTCAAGTTACAAAACTGTATAATAATGGTGAAACTGAAAAAAAACTAATCCGTTTTATATCTCCGGCAGATGTAAAAGGAACCGGATTGCTCACTTATGATTACAAAGATAAAGACGATGATATGTGGCTTTATATGCCGGCACTTCGTAAAACAAGGCGTATTATCAGCAGTGAAAAATCCAAAAGTTTTATGGGCTCCGAATTTTCTTATGCCGATATTAATCCACCGACATTGGATGATTTCAATTATACCGATTTAGGCGAGGAAGATGTGAACGGCACCATCTGCTATAAAATTGAGATGATCCCGAGAGATGAAGATATTGCGGATGAAATTGGATTTTCAAAAAGAATATCTTTTATCGGAAAAGAAGATTTTGTGATTAGAAAGGCAATATATTATGATCTTGATGGAGAATTGCTCAAAGTACTCGAAGTAAAAGAAATAAAAGAATTAGATGAAAAAAATCATAAATATCGTCCGATCTATATGATAATGGTGAATAAACAGAACGACAGGAAATCCATCCTGAAAGTAGATGAAATCCAGTTCAATCCAGATATTAAAGATGATTATTTTACAACAAGGTATTTAGAGAGAGAATAAGAAGAAAAAAGGAAATAAAATCATGAGAAAAAATATCAATTACAATACATAACATAAGCTAAATGACATTGGAATAGAACTGTTAAGCATTCTCTCATAAAGATCTGTAATAATTAGACACAGAGTTTTTTAGATTAGTTCAAGACGTTAAAATTGCGAATATCTTTAGATATTTAAGGTTTTCACAACGTAGAAATAATTCTAAAAAATCAAGTATAAAGTTATAGATATTTATGAGAGGATGCTTAGTGATAACTGAAATAAATAGTTAAAGTGATGCTTAATATCCAAGTATTTTTTAATACTCCATAAGATAATTAATTCCAACCTAATTGCCAATTCACACCATCAAATCACCATTTCATCGTTCCAAAATTGACAAATTCAAACTTCTCTGTTAGCTTTATGCCAAATAAACAGGAGGTTAGAAAAATGAAAAAAATACTATTTATAATCATTGGATTAAGTTCTCTACTCTTTGCCGAAACCGTAGAAGAATATATATCCAAATCTAAAGTTGCTGCTCAATCCGGTAACTTAAAACAAGCAACGGAAATAATGGAAACTGCAATTGTTGAACATCCCCAATCTGCCGATGCTTATGCCCAATATGGTTTATATCTAAGCCAATTAGCCGGTCAAGCCAGCTTTTTGAAAGCGGGAATGCTTTCCGATAAATCTTTCAAACAACATGATAAAGCTCTGGAAATTGAGCAGGGACACATGTATGCAACTCTCTATCGTGGGATACTAGGAGTAAATGTTCCCAAATTTATGGGCAAATTGAAACAAGCTATAAAAGATCTGGAATTCGTACAAAAACGTTATGGAAAGAATAGTCAAATTTTCCTTACTTCCAGCTACTATTTAGGATTAGGATACCTTAAGAACAAAGAGCAGGAAAAAGCCAGATTAAACTTCAAATTCATCGTGATGTATGGAAAAGATTCTTCATATTATAAGGATGCTAAAGCTCAATATGAGAAATTAACCGCTAAATCTACTCCCGAAAAATCTGACAACAGTTACCGAGAAGCGATGAAATGCTTGGAAAATAATCAGCTTAATGATGCGTTAAAGTATTTCAGAATTTCAGCCAAACAAGATTCATCCAATCTGGAATTATATTTGATTTATGCTCGTACTTTGGGAAATATCGCCGGACAAGATTACGATGAAACTATTGCTGAGGATATAACCTACCGTGCTTCTCTGGCACATGAAGTTTTTGAGGTTCTCTCTCATTGCGTTGAATTGGCACCTGGAGATGATGAAATTCGCTTTTTACGTGGATCGGTGGCAATTAATTTACCTTTTTTTGTTAATAGTTTGGATACTGGAATTGAAGATTTAACTTATCTTTCCGAACAAGGAAAAACTAATGAAACAAAAGCCAAAGCAAGCTTTCTTCTGAAAAAAGGAATTGAGCTGAAACAGACATTTGAACTGGCTGAAGCCGGCTATAATGCAGATTCTGATGAAGAAAAGCAAAAACTCCTTTCCAAATTTATAACTACCAAAAGTCCCATTAATCAGACCAAGCCGGAAGGTGATTATTTGAAGATCGAGATGACACTGGGTTATCGGGACCAAATAGCACCACAAACCGCAGTTTGGATTGAAGATGCTGCTGGAAATTATATCAAGACCATCTATATATCAGGATTTGCAGCTAATGTTAAAGATAAACAGATGCATCTTCCCCGTTGGGCAGAAAGCTCCGAATTCCGCAATATTGCGGCTGTTACCGGAGCAAGTATAGATTGCGGAAAACATCTGTTTTATTGGGATTTCACCGATTTCTCCGGTAATCAGATAAAAGATAACAAATTCACAATTCACACCGAAATTTGCCATTGGCCCCATGTTCAGTATGTGGAACGGAATCTGGAAATCGATTTGGAAAAAGATAAAGAATTTCGTACAACCAGTAGCAACTTTCTTATTCCCGAATTAGTGGCAAATTGGATTTCTCATAAAAAAAATTGACTCACAGCCGATAAATATTAGTGAGTATATTATGAAATCTAAAATATTGAAAGGTGCGTTTGGTCTCAAAAAAATGGGAATCCTTATTCTGGTGAATCTTGTAATTAGTATTCTCATTACCATATTAATTGAACCGAGTAATCAAGTAGGTAAATTTAAACTTTTTCAAATTGATTGGATTTATTCCAATTGTATTGGTTTCTCCATCTATTTCTCTATTCATTTACTGGATTCTGTTAAATTGAGAAATTGGCTTAAGGTCGTTAGTGTTTTCATGGTAATTTTACTGGCAAGTATTTGGGGTGGAGTTTTGGGAACTCGAATAGTTTCCTATTTATATGGTTATCAAATATCATTTTTCAAATCCGTCAATCTTACCTTTTTTCTTTCAATTAGTCTGATTTTTGGTATTAGTGCCTATGGACTTTTCACTCTTCTCGGAAGAATCCACACTCGCAAGATTCAGTGGTTGGAAGAAAAACAAGCTCGTACTCAAGCTGAACTTATCTCGTTGCGAACCAGAATAAATCCCCATTTTCTCTTTAATACTTTAAATTCGATATCGGGATTGATCCATATTTACCCGGACAAAGCAGATAACATGCTGCAACAGCTTTCCGAACTATTACGTTATACTCTGAATGCGGCTGATATTTCAGAAATTGACTTGAATTGTGAAATTGAAGTAATACATGATTATCTGGAAATTGAAAAAATCCGTTTTGGAGAAAGACTGGATTTTTCTATTTCTAATAAAGTAGATAATTTTAAGTTCCCTCCTCTGTTACTTTTAACTTTAGTGGAAAATGCCATCAAACATGGAATTTCTACTGCGTTGGAAGGTGGAAGAGTAGAGGTTAGGATTGGAAATATATCCGGAAGTACCGTACTTTCTGTTTTCAATACAGGTAATTCATTACCAGAGCAGCACGAGACAGGATTCGGTTTGAATACTTTGACTAAACTTCTAAATATTCATTACCAAGGAAAAGCAAGATTCAGATTGATTTCGTTTGAAACCGGTACATTGGCGGAAATTGTGATAAGCATACTCTCATAAATATCTATAATAATTAGACACAGAGTTTTTGGATTAGTTCAAGGCGTGAAAATTGCTAATATCATTAGATATTTAAGATTTTCACAACGAAGAAATAATTCTAAAAATCAAGTATACTATACGGAAAGTGGTTTTCCCTTTTTCCTTTTGTGTATTCATCAAAAGCCTACACATAAAACTCGTTACGAAGTTCGTCTTCGTAATGTTCCAGCATTCCCAAGACAAACTTGGGAACGAGTTGGTCGTTTATAAAAAGGGAAAACCACTTTCTGGTAGTATATTTATGAGAGAATGCTTAAAACAGGATGGAAAATAATGATTTATAAAGCTGTTCTTGTAGAAGATGAATCTATTGCTATGCAAAAGTTGGAAAGATTACTGACAGGATTTGAAAAAAATATTTCTGTTATTGGGAAAGCAGTAAACGGCATCGAAGCTGTGAAAAAAATTAATAAATTACGTCCCGATCTTGTTTTTCTGGATATTCAAATGCCTGGATTAGACGGATTTCAGGTTCTATCTAAATTGGAATATCTACCTCTAATTATTTTCACTACAGCTTATGACGAACATGCTCTGCGTGCTTTTGATTCGCACACTATTGATTATCTTCTTAAACCCATTTCCAGCAAAAAGCTACAAAAAGCTGTTGATAAATTGGAACATTTCCAGCAAAATTCACAATGGCAAAACATGATGCAAAATCTTATGTGTGATATGGCTAAACCAGCTACACCTCGCCTTGCTGTACATATTTCAAATCGCATCATCTTTATTAATTCGGACGAAATCTATTATTTGCAGGCTGATAATAAATACACAGAAGTTCATCTCTTCCAAAAGAAATACCTGATCAGCAAAACATTGACTGAACTGGAAGATGAATTGGGGTCTGTATTCTTGCGATTACATAGAAGCAGTCTAATTAATCAAAAATATATCGGTGAAGTGCTTAAATTATCTTCCCGTAAATGGGTAGTAAAACTAACCGACAAAAAACAGACGGAGTTACCAGTTAGTCGGAACTACCGAGAAAAACTATATTAATTCAAAATTTTGGTTTTCCACTCAGCACTTGATTGGATACCTATAAAAACGCCAATACTCTTCTTTTATTGAGCATTTTTCATGAATATTTTTGTCTTTATGCAATAATTTTTATTTTACCCATTCCTAACCCTATGTAAACAATTTGAATATCCCCCGAACAGTCGCAAGCTTCTTACGGGGCAGGCAATATTGAACACGGAATACCCAATTTCTAAGTAAAAAGGTGCAAAATATTTGTGTCTTACAAGTTTTTTCTCAAAATTCAAATTCTGTATTCACAAAATATCATATTTTATAGAACATAACAGCTTAAATTTATTAACTAACATTTCCCAGTTCGTATAATCTATCTAAGTTATTGTAAAGAATAGTGATATGATTTGAGAAAGCAGATTTTTTTATAAACTATGATGATCTGTTTATTTTCCTCAATGAACTCATCCTGCTGTCCTTCTCTTAATATCAAGAGAAGGAACATAAGAAAAGCAAGAAGAAAAACCCCTCTAACTCCCCTTCGTAAGGGAAAGAGAGTAATATATATTCTCGGACTGTCCATCTGCGGACACTTGCTATTCTCCAGCGAACATTTTCTTTTTCTACTAAGTTGTTATTCTTCTATTGTTAAGTGGCTTATATGATTGGCATATTAATTGCTGTTATATTAAAAAAATAATAAGAGAGGAATAAATGTTAAGAAATTATTTAAAAATTGCTTATCGCAATATCATCAAAGAAAAAGCCTATTCGTTCATAAATATCTTCGGATTGGGTCTTGGATTAGCAGCTTGCATTTTGGTGGGATTGTACATTTATCAGGATTTTAATTATGATAATTATCATCAAAACGGAGATAATCTTTATCGAGTTAGCATTAAAACAATTGCCCCGAATAAAACCGATCAAACAGCCGAAACACCTGCTTTGGTAGCTCCTAATTTGCAACAGAATTTTCCAGAAATTGAGAAAATATCTCGTATCTATTTCTCCGGCAATGATTTAATCACCTACAAAAATAAAAAAATCTACGAAGAAGAAATCATTTTTGCTGATAAGGATTTTTTCGAGATGTTCAGCTATGAAACTATTCAAGGTAATTCGGCGAACTTTCTAAAAAAAGAAAATTCCATTATCATAACTCAAGATATTGCGGATAAATATTTTGGGACAGAAAATCCGGTTGGAAAAGTTTTCAATATTAATAATAGAGTAGATTTGGAAATTGCCGGAGTTATCGAAAATATTCCGATAAATTCGCATTTCACTTTTGATATGGTAGCAACCTATGGAACTTTGGTAGATTTACCTGAGGGAAACTACCTTGAACAATGGGGAGCAACTTTTGGATCATATACTTATGTAATGTTACATCCCGAAGTTGATCTAAAGCAATTCATTGATAAAGTAGACCCATTTTTGACTGAGAAAATGGAGACATCTCTTAGAATCACCAAATCTATTGATTTGCAGCCTATAGAGTCAATCCATATATTTTCTAATATTGATGATGAAATAAACCCAAATAGTTCAATCTCTTACATTATAATTTTGGGATCTATCTCACTTTTTATTCTTATTCTGGCGTGTATAAACTTTGTAAATTTAACTACTGCTCGAGCTGTGAAACGAGCAAGGGAAATAGGTGTAAGAAAAGTTTTTGGTGCTTATAAGCTTCAATTGATTCGGCAATTTCTAAGTGAATCTATCTTGATCACCCTTATCGCTTTGGGTTTTGCTTTTGTTTTTGTAGAACTCTTTGAGCCTTCTTTTTCTCAACTTATTGGTTCTTCACTCATTTTCAACTGTTTTGATAATGTGTTTATCTTTTTTTCTATCATAGGAATTTCATTGCTTATTGGTGCTGTGGCTGGTTTGTATCCTGCCTTTGTACTCACTCACTATCAACCGGTTCAAGTTATGAAGGGAGCAACTCAACAGGGAAAAAGTGGTTCTGCAATTTTACGAAAAGGTCTGGTTCTCTTCCAGTTTTCTATTTCGATAATTCTGATTATTTTTACGATTTTGATCAATCAGCAGATAAATTTTATGCGAACATTTGACATGGGATTTGATAAGGATCAGGTTATTATTCTGAGAACTCCGGAACGTATGTCTACAAATTCTGAAACTATAAAAAAAGAGATCAATGCTATTCAAGGAGTGTTAGAATCTTCTACAAGTCTGGGAGCTCCGGTTATGAACAGTGGATTTGGAACGAACCTGACACCCAATATGCAGATCGAAGATGAGGATTTCATGATCTCTGTAAAAATGATTGATTATAATTATTTGGATTTTTATGACATATCTTTGTTGGCTGGGAAAAAACTTTCCGAACTGCCAGGAGCAGATTTTACTGATGTGACTATGGTGAATGAAACTACAGTAAAAAAACTGGGGTTTGACAGCAATGAAGAAGCACTCGGACACGCTTATACTATTGGATTAAGTGATGGTGTAAAAAGATTTAAACCCGAAATCATCGGAGTGCTCAAAGACTTCCATTTCAACTCTTTGCACGAGGAAGTTTCTCCTCTTTTATTCATGAATTGGACTTGGTTATTTCAAGAAGTTTCCATTAGAATAAGTCCGGTGAATACACCTGAAACTATCAAAGGAATCAAAAAGGTTTGGAAAAAATTCTATCCGGCTCATCCTTTCGATTTTTCTTTCTTGGACGAAAAAGTAGATAAAATGTACAAAGCTGAAGATAAATCATTCCGCGTGATCTCGACTTTTTCAATTTTAGCAATAATCATAGCATGTATGGGACTTTTGGGTCTCACATTCTATACCACAGAACAACGCCGTAAGGTCTCGGTGCATCAATTCCTAATATTATTCGTAATATCTCATTGGAATTTCTAAAATTGGTGCTTATTGCAAATGTGATTGCTTGGCCTGTCAGTTACTTATTGATCAATAAATGGTTGGCAAGTTTTCCCTATAAGGTAGAAATAAATATCCTTGTTTTCCTTACTGCCGGCATTATTGCACTTGGAATTTCATTTATCACGATCGGTTATACAGTTATACGAAGTGCAATCACTAATCCGATTGAGAATATAAGATATGAATAATAGTTAAAAAAACGAAAAAATGGAAAAAGGGAGAAGAAAAAATTCAATATCCAATATCCAACACGGAATATCCAATGATGAAGGAGAAGAAGAAGAAGGGAAGAACGGAGAAATGGAGAAAGGGAAAAACGGAAGATAAGAGAAAATAAGAAATATCGAATACTAAAAATCAATTATCCGTTTCTTTTACTTACAACTCTTC
Organism: Candidatus Cloacimonadota bacterium; assembly: GCA_021108315.1. GTDB lineage: Bacteria > Cloacimonadota > Cloacimonadia > Cloacimonadales > TCS61 > JAIORE01. The sequence continues at coordinate 7,476 of JAIORE010000312.1, read as the reverse complement.
CATTTTTCCGTTCCTCCGTTTCTCCCTTATTCCCTATTTATAAGGAGATTTTATGCTAAAAAATTATTTTAAAATTGCGATCAGGAATATTATCCGTTACAAGACATATTCGATAATAAATATTCTTGGATTATCAATTGGAATAGCGGCATTTCTAATGGTAAGTTTATATGTTGTAAATGAGTTTACTGTAGATAGATTTAATGAGAACTACGATAACATTTATCGAATAGAAGCTGCATCTTGGTTTCACGTTCCAGCTCCACTTATTCCTATTATCAGGCAAGAAATGCCCGATTTGGAAGCTGTTGCACCAACTGAAAGGAAAAGTGTGAAAATTCAATACAACAATAATTACTCCGAGTACCTTGATAATGTGATATTTACCGAAGCGGATTTTTTTGATATTTTCACGATTGATATTATCAGTGGAATAGGAAAATCTGCTTTGGAAGAACCTTATAAACTATTGCTGTCTGAACGAGAAGCCCAAAAAATCTTCGGTGATGAAAATGCAATAGGAAAACAGATAACTGTTGATAAAAAATTTACTTTCACAATTGCTGGAATATTCAGAGATTTTCCTGATAATTCTCATCTGTTTTTTAATGCACTGTCATCCTTTCAGAATCGAAAAATAATGACCGAACAAGAAGATTTTTATGATAATTGGAGTAACTGGAATTATCAAACTTATATCCGATTATCTGATGGAAAAAATCCTCAAGAAACATTAAAGATTTTCAATTCTGCCTTTAATAAAGAAATGGCTGAAATAGATCCGTATTTTGAGACATTTGTATGATATTTATTTCTATAAAAATTTGAATAAAGATGATCATTGCAATCATGGAAATATGCTATATTTATTAATTTTTGCAACTTCGGCAATTCTTACTTTGATCATTGCAATTATAAATTACATAAATCTTTATACTGCCCGTTCGGGATTACGGGCAAATGAAATCGGAATTCGCAAAGTGAATGGAGCAGATAAAAAAGATCTAATAAAACAATTTATGGGTGAATCTTTTGTGATTTCTACAATTTCTTTCGCTTTTTCAATTGTTCTTGCCGAGATTTTTCTTCCGCATTTCAATAATATCATCGGTAAGGATCTTGCTCTCAATCTATTTATAAGTCCGCTTACAATGTTATCTATGATCTTCGGAATGGTTCTTATCGCAGTTTTTACAGGATTGTATCCAGCTTTTTATATGTCTTCTTTTAAAACAATTTCAATTCTAAAAAAAGAAAATATTAGAGGAAAGCACGGATTACGCTCCAGACGGATTCTAATGGTTTTCCAATTTATAATTACAATTTCTCTGATTTTAGGAACACTCACCATCTATTCTCAAATGAAATTTATGGTAAATAAAAACTTGGGTTATGATAAGGAACATATTTTATATTTTGGGATGAATTCGGATTTGAAAGAACACCAAGAAAGTCTCAAACAAAAATTATTGGAAAATACTGAAATTAAAGAAGTTGCAATTGTTCATTCATTGCCGGGAAATTTCCGAATGGAATGGGGAAGAAATCTGGATAACGGAACTCATGTGAGTTTTTTCAGCATTCCTTGTGATGAAGATTTTATCCCACTTTTGGATTTAGAAATAATTGAAGGTCACAATTTTGACCCGAAATTTGAAACCGATAAGAATTCCTATATAATCAATGAATCCTTTGCCCAAAAATACAATTTGGAAAATCCGCTTTCAGAATCGTCCGATGGAAAGAAAATTATCGGAGTTGTAAAAGATTTCACCTTCCAAAGTTTACATTTCCCCATAAAACCAATGGCATTTACTTATAAAACAGATTGGGCTTGGTTAGTTAGTGTAAAAGTAATGGGAAACAATATTGAAAAAGCCAAAGAGATAATTCGAGAAAATTGCAGTGAATTTACCGATTATAAAATTTGGTTACGATTTTTGGATACTGTTATTGAAAAAAAGTACGCCAATGATAAACAGTTTAGTCTGATATTTACAATCTTCAGTGTTTTGGCAATTCTCATTTCTGCTCTGGGACTTTTGGGACTTATTTCGTTTGAAGCAAACAGACGAACCAAAGAGATTGGAATCAGAAAAGTTCTGGGAGCATCTCCATTGGAGATTATTAAGCTTTTTAACAAAGAACTCATCGTATTGCTTGGAATTTCGTCTGTTATTTCTTGGACTTTAGGATATTTTCTGCTGAATAACTGGCTTCGGAATTTTGCTTTTCGTATCAATATGAGTTGGTGGCAGTTTGCTTTATCAACAATTATTACTGCATTTATTGCATTATTTACTTTTTCTTTTTTAGCTTATAAAGCTGCAAATTCAAATCCGGTAGAAGCATTAAAATATGAGTAGTAACTCAAACAACCTTGTTTGAGAATGATAAATGATAAATTTTAAATTAGAAATGAAAAGCAGTAACTCAAAAAGAAAGGAAAAAAGGAGAAAGGAAAGAAAGGAAAATCAATATCCAATATTCAACACGGAATATCCAATGATGATGGAAAAGAAGAAGAGAAAATAAGAAAAATCGAATACTAAAATCATTTATCCAATCTTTTACTTACATTTCTTCCATTTTTCCATTCCTCCGTTTCTCCCCTCCGCAGGAGACATTATGTTTAAGAATTATTTAAAAATTGCGTTCAGGAACATCATCAGGCAAAAAATGTATTCATTTATAAATATATTCGGTTTTGCTGTCGGTCTGGCAGTTTGTTTGATAATTTCATTTTATGTTAGCAATGATCTTACTTATGACCGGTTTCATAAGAATGCAGATAATATTTATCGAATGCTGACTGTAGAAAAAACCGAGAACAGTAGTTCGCTGATCTATGCAATTACATCCGGACCATTGATGGAAAGTCTGAAAGAAGGAATCCCGGAAATCATTGCTTCTACAAGAGTAGCTCATTTTGGAAGATCCAGAATCAGTAAAGTTCAAAATGAGGAAGAAATTCAAGACGATGAAGATGATGAAAATGCTGTAAGAGCTTTTACATTGGTTGCAGATCAGGATTTTTTCAATGTTTTCGACTTTAAAATTCTCGCGGGAGAATCAGAAGAACCTTTAAAAGATTTAAGCGGAATTTATCTAACTCCGGAAATAGCGGAAAGAGTTTTTGGAGAAGAAGATCCGCTTGGTAAACCTATTGATTTTCTTGAAATTGAAAATGCTTATGTAGCAGGATTGATCGAATCTCCTCCTACCAATTCGAGTATCAGGTTCGATTGCATTGTTCCTTTCAAAATAGAGTGGAATCCGGTTTGGTGGAACTCTTGGACAAATGTAGCTTTAACGGGTTATGTTCGTACAACTGAAACAGCTTCGGTAACGGATGTTGAGAAAAAAGTAGCTGATTTCGCTGCTGAAAGCAGATTCGCCAGTATCTGGACTCCCAAATTCCAATCATTAAAAGACATCCATCTCGGCTCGAATCATCTGCGTTTCGATATTATGAATTTCGGGAAAAATGATAAGACAAAAGTATATGCCTTAGGATTTATCGCCTTTCTGGTTTTATTTATCGCTTCTATAAACTTTATAAATCTATCAAGTGCAAGAGCCACAAAAAGAGCAAAGGAAGTAACACTTCGGAAAGTTGTAGGTGGAAAAAGAAAGCAGATTTTTACCCAATTTATGGGAGAATCGCTTATCATCACTTTTATTGCCTTCTTTATTGCTCTTGCTATCTTTGAAATATCCATTCCGTATTTAAATGATTTTCTGAATAATAATTCAGAGTTTAATATTCTTCAGAATCCGGTTATAATTTTCTCACTTTTTATTGCTGTTGGATTTATCGGTTTATTAGCAGGTATTTACCCCGCTTTAATCATTTCCGGATTCAGAATAACGGGTGTTTTGAAAGGAAATTTCAATTCGAGCAAAAGCGGAACAATTATTCGGAGAATATTAGTTGTAAGCCAATTTGCAGTATCCATTTCTTTGATTGCATCCGTTCTTATCGTAAAATCACAAATTGATTTCCTGAATGAAGTAGATCTCGGATATAATAGGGAAAATGTGCTTTCAATCCGAAATCAGAATAATGATACTTTCAGGCTGGAAATGGATAATATTCAGAAACTCCCATCAGTAATTTCCATTGGAAGTACTAACAGCCATACAGGGGGAACTCTGCAAAAATATCAAGTTGCTCCCGAAGGAATGGAAGAAGATAAAGGTGGAATGTTTGATAGAATGATAATTGATGACGGATTTATCAAAACATTAGAAATTTCACTTATCAAAGGAAGGAATTTCAATCCCGAATTGGCTTCAGATGAAAACGAAACAGTCATTTTGAATGAATCTGCAATTGAATTTGCAAACTGGGATGGTGATCCGGTAGGTAAAACAGTTACGGTTTATAAAGAAGATGGAGAAACAGAACAGAGAACAGTCATCGGAGTTTTAAAAGATTTTAATTTCACTACTACTCGCAGAACAGTTAATCCAATGTTTCTTTTATTTTCTCCGGACATTTATCCAAGCCTTTTTGTTAAAACAGACGGTAAAAATAACGCTGGGGTAATAGATGAAATTGAGAAAATTCATAACGAACTAAATCCTGATATTCCATTCAGACTCAGATATTTTGATGAAGAATTTAATTTTCAATTTGCTGATGAGAGAAATTTTGCTGATAATATGGGTGTGTTTTCCATTTTGGCTATAATCATTTCCTGTCTTGGATTATTTGGTCTTTCAGCTTTTATGACAGAACAAAGAACAAAAGAGATCGGGATCAGAAAAGTTCTCGGTTCTTCCGTATCACAAATTGTAAAACTGCTTTCTTTTGATTTCACAAAATGGGTTCTTTTAGCAAATCTCATTGCCTGGCCTCTTACCTGGTATGCTATGAATAAATGGCTTGAGAGTTTTGTTTATAGAATGAATTTAAATATCGGAATTTTTATCTTATCCGGTTTGATAGTTATAATTATTGCTCTGATTTCAATAAGTTTTCAGACAATTAAAGCAGCAAATTCAAATCCGGTGAAAGCTTTGAAATATGAATAGAAGGTATCATGTTCAAACAAAATTTTAAACAAGCAATCAGAATAATTTTTAGGGATAAATTTCATTCCATTTTGAACATTTCAGGTTTAGCGATTGGTTTATGTTGCAGTATTCTTGTTCTTCTTTTCGTACAGAATGAGCTTTCCTATGATAAACACTATGAAAATTGTGATCGAATTTACCGTTATGGTGTGAATATGACAATTGGTGGAATCAGCAGTACTCAAACTACCTGTAATGTTGCTGTAGGACATTTATTACAAGATGAAATGCCAGAAATTGAAGCTTATACCAGATGCTATTTTGCCGGAAACATTTTAGTTAAACACGATAAAAAATCATTATATGAAAGTAGTTTTATGTTTACTGATAACAGCATATTCGATATTTTTTCACATAATTTCATTTATGGAAATTCCAATAATGCCTTAACTGAAATAAATTCGATTGTTCTTACTGAAAAAACCTCAAAAAGATATTTTGGTGATGAAAATCCGGTAGGGAAAGAATTAACTATAGATAATAAAGAAATTTTCAAAATAACCGGAGTCATAGAAGACTTGCCAGACAATTCTCATTTGAAATTTGCAGGTTTAATTTCTATGAATACTTTCTTGAACAACTTCAACCTGGATGAAATTTATACACCTCGAGCTTTGGGTGGTAGTATGTCTTTCCAGTTGTATTTCCTGTTTTCCAAAAACTTTACTCCTGATCAGTTCTACAAAAAATTTCAGAGTTTTTACGATATTGAAATGGCTAAATTTGATAATATCAATTATGTTGCAGTAATTGAACCTATTGAAGATATTTATCTGAATTCTTCAATAAACCGGGGATTTTCAGAACGTAATCGAAGATTCCTTTATGGATTTGCTTCACTTGGTTTGTTCATTATGATCCTTGCTTGTATAAATTATATCAATATGGCAACTTCCCGGGCAGGAAACAGGGCAAAAGAAATCGGTATGAAAAAAGTTCTGGGAGCCTTAAAGAAGCAACTTATGACTCAATTTCTTGGAGAATCACTGTTTCTATCATTTATGGCTTGGTTGCTTGGAATTGCTTTAGCTGAAATTATTTTAGAATTCACTCCTTTTAATCATCTTATTAATAAAAATTTGTCTATAGACCTTTTTCATAATTCGATTTTACTCTTTGGATCAATAACAATTACGGCTATAGTTGGATTTTTTTCCGGTTTGTATCCATCTTTCTTTTTATCCCAATTAGCTCCAATTTCTTCAATTAAAGGTAAAATAAAAAAAGGAAAAACCGGAGTATTTTTAAGAAATATTTTGATTGCATTCCAGTTTATTATATCTATTGCTGCAGTAATTTTAACTCTTTTCATGCATCAGCAAATAGATTACATGCAGAATTTTGATATGGGATTTGATAAAGAGAACGTTTTGGTTATCTCTACCACAAATCCCGAAATTCAGGAGAACTTTAAAAACTTCAGAGAAATGATAATTGACCATCATAATATTGTTTCTACTGCATTTTCCAATTCGTCACTGGGAACTGGTCTCACAGGTTATGCTTTTAACTGGGAAACAGAATCAGGTGAAATGGGGATTTATGCTAATCCTGAATTATATGCAGATATGAATTACCTGGGAACAATGGGAATTCATCTGATTGAAGGAGAAAATTTCAGTAAAGAAAGAAGCCCGGAAGATACTTCAATCAACTTTCTGGTAAATGAAGCAATGGTAGAACAATTTGGCTGGAAAGAACCAATTGGTAAAAGAAATCAATATGGTAAGGTTATCGGTGTTGTAAAGAACTTCAGTTTTGATTCTGCCCGTAATAATTTCAGACCGATGTATATTCTTCAACCTCGTCAAACTCCAAGTATATTGAATGTTCGTTTAAAAGGCGATAATATTTTACAAACAATGGATTTTATTAAAGAAAAATGGCAAAAATTTTCACCTGAGGTTCCGATTAATTATTCATTCTTAGATCAGGATCTAAACTCTATTTACGAAATTGATAATACTCAGAAAAAATTATCGGGAATATTTACTTATTTCTGTATCTTAATCTCCTGTTTTGGATTATTTGGATTAACTTCCTATTCAGTCACCCAAAGAACTAAAGAGGTTGCTGTACGAAAAATTCTTGGTTCAAACGTAACTCAAATAATATTCACATTATTCAAGAATATTTTATTAATTATTATTATTTCAGCAATTTTAGCATCACCTTTGGCTTATTGGATTTTTGGAATTTGGCAGAATAATTATGCTAATAAAGTTTCCATCAATCCTTTAATATTTCTCTTTGCATTTTTTGGAGCTATTTTCATTAGTTTTGCGACGTCTGCTTACCATACCATAAAGGCAGCAAATTCAAATCCAGCTAAGGTGCTAAAATATGAATAGTAACTCAAACAGCCGGAACAAAGTGGAGACCTGCGAAGCTCAT
>JAIORE010000121.1 GCA_021108315.1 Candidatus Cloacimonadota bacterium | reverse complement strand
GTTGAAATTAAACTATAAATATCTTCTGCAAGAACTTGTAAAGTATGCTCACTTCATGTTTATGATAATACTCAAAAAAATTTATCTACCACTCTTTTTGGAACGAATACAACTAACAAACTCCGGTAGAACTAACAATTTATTAGCAAGAATATTTGCACCTTTGTCATTTGTGTGAATTTCATCAGCAAACATATTAATATCATTTATTTCCTTTGAAAAATCAACTAACTTCATTTGGCTTTTAGATTCAAAATCAGCAATATAATTATTGATTTTTGTATCATTTCTATATTTATCAATTATTGGTGCTAAAACTGGTATTATAGTAATTCCCCGTTCATTGCAATTTTTAACTATAGCCTTGAATAATTGCATCGAATTTTTATCAATCTTGTCAACCATTGTAAAGCTATCATCAACTTTTAAACTATTATAATAATTTTGATTTATAGTATATCTATTTATCCATGATTGATCATTCTTTTTTAAATAATAGAGAGTTCTTAAGAAATATTCTGAATTATAATAATAGGACTTTGAAATATGGCTTGTATAATAAACTTTGGGATAATGCTCTTTAACGATCTTCCTAAGTTCTTTTGAATAAGGAATATATTGTCTAAAATTTGGCAATCCACTATTATCTTCCTTTATACAAGTAACTTCGATAACTATTATTATGGGAGGATCATTACGTTCTAAATAGTCTTCTAAAAAAACTTTTACTAAAGATATTGAAACACCATTATAAGCTAAATTAATTGATTTCAAATTGCTAATTTCATCAAAATATGGTGAATAAAAACTATTAATAGCTCTTGAGTTGCCGATAAAAATAATTTCTGAATCAATTTTCTCATGATACAATCTTGAAAAACGAATCTTAGAAGCTTCTACCAATTTTAAAAGAGTAGTACTTATCAGAAAGTCTAAAACAAAAAAAATTAGAATTAAAAATAGTATTCTCTTAAATAAATTCACCAGTAAACCTAAAATTGAAAGTAGATAAATGCACTGTTTCCAAAAGTCCCAAATAATGAAATAAGAACAAGTATAGATGCAGACCATAATAGAGAATAATATGGATGATTTTTATTGAATTTTATCATGTCAAAATTAAAACTTATGCTTTCGGTAATAATCAGAAATGATATGAGGATTATACCTTTTGTCACATGAAATTTATGTATTACATCTGAAAAATTATACTCATTAAATTGAAATAATTTTTCTATTATGTATATTGAGTCAGAAAAATTGTTCGATCGAAAAAAAATCCAAGCTAAACAAGTTAATGAAAACGTAAATAAAATATTCCCAATCTTGATTATGTTTTTCAAAATAATATTATGCGAATCAAATTTTAATCTTTTACCAATTAGTTCCATAGATAATCTATCAATAATCAGTAAGCTTCCATGAATAGTTCCCCAAATCACGAAATTCCAGTTTGCTCCATGCCATAATCCACCAATTACCATAGTTATGAAGAGATTTCTATACATTTTAAGTTTCCCTGCTCTATTACCTCCTAAAGAAATATATACATAATCTCTAAACCAAGTTGAAAGAGAAATATGCCATTTTTGCCAAAATTCGCTTATACTTCTAGAAAAATAAGGTCTATTAAAATTTACTGGGAATTTATAACCAAGTACTCGGGATATCCCGATAGCAATTAAAGAATATCCGGCAAAATCACCATAAATTTGAAAAGCATAAAATATTACTCCAATAAATATTGAAAACGGATTTAAACTTATTGGATTATTATAACAAACATCTACAACCAAGGATAATGAATCTGCAATTACGATTTTAAGAAAATATCCCCAAATAATTAAGTGAATACCATAAAGAATATTTTCTGTAACAATGGAACGATCTTTTTTTAATTGCGGAATCAAACAGGATGCTCTCACTATTGGACCAGCAACAAGTTGAGGGAAAAATGCAACAAATGTGGCAAAATTTAAAAGTGATTTTTCCGGATCTATATTTTTTCTGTAAACATCTATCGTATAGCTCATTGCTTGAAATGTATAAAAAGAAATACCTATCGGAAGAATTATTTTAAGAGTGTTGAAGTTATTTTCATATCCCAAAATTGAAAGTATAGAAATAAAATTATCTGTAAAAAAATTGTAATATTTGAAGATAAACAAAATGAATAAGTTGGAAATTATGCTAATTAATAATAATAAGCGATTTTTCTTTTTGTTTGCTTGTGTTGAAATATTCAAACCACAGTAAAAATTGAGAAGCGTTATTATTATTATTAGAACTAAAAAACGGTAATCCCACCAACCATAGAAAAAATAACTACTAATTAAAGATATCCAGAGTCTTAACTTACCTCTCATTAAAAAATATAAGAGAAAAAATACAAAGATAAAAATAAGAAAACTTAGAGAATTAAAAAGCATTTCTGTTTCTTTACTAAAACGATTAGTTTTAAAATTAACTTAAAATTGTTCTTTTAAAATGGTACGCCCGATAGGATTCGAACCCATAACCTTCTGATCCGTAGTCAGATGCTCTATCCAATTGAGCTACGGGCGCACTTAACATATAAATAATAATCTAAAAAAATTAAAACCAAAAATACAGCATGTATTGTCAAGAAAAAGTTCTGTAATGCTGATATTTTTGGATTCTAACAAAAATACTCATTAGTTTACATAGAAATTTGAAATCATTAGACTTAGATGAACTAGAAAAGATGACCAAGAAAAGTAGGAAAAGCACGAAAAAAAGAAATAATGAATTAATTTTGTAGTTTATTTTTTTAAACAAATTACAAAGTATTAGAAAATATTTTCTACCAAAAATACAAAAATATTAGAACCTAAATTGTGCGATTATAAATTCCATAGCCCACTTTGGGTACGATATAAAGATAAAAAATCAAGTTTCGAAGTATACCCAAAAGATGAAACATAAGTTTCAAAAATTATGCATTCCTAACCAGAAGATTATGAACAAGACCAATTTGCAATTGCTCAATTTAGGTAGAAATAAGAAACTAAAGATTTTTTTCTACTTGACCAACAATTTACAGTAAATAATTTATCAAAAATTTGGAGAAAATATGAGAGAAATTAATATACAAAACAAGATTAATGATATTTTGCTTTTTATCAAAAAACAATTGAAAAATGCTGATATGAAAAAAATAATTATTGGTTTATCAGGTGGAATAGATTCTTCATTAACAGCAGCATTGGCAATAAAAGTATTAGGCAAAGAAAATGTGATTGGAGTAATGATGCCATATCGCCTAAGTAATCCCGACAGCTTGAATGATGCAAAAGAGGTTGCAAATTTTTTAAACATAGACTATTTAACAATTGATATTTCCCCAATGGTTGATAGTTATTTTGATAGATATGAACCTGATGCCACTTCTTTGCGCCGTGGGAATCGTATGGCACGCGAAAGGATGTGCATTCTGTATGATCTTTCTGCAAAATATCAAGCTTTAGTTGCTGGAACAGGTAACAAATCGGAATTATTGATCGGTTATTGTACCCAATATGGTGATAACGCTTGTGCATTTGAGACCATTGGTGATCTTTATAAAACAGAAATTAGACAGATATCCATTCATTTGAATCTACCACAAAGCGTGATAAATAAAAATCCTTCGGCTGACCTCTGGGAAGGGCAAACTGATGAAGATGAGATAGGAATGAGTTATGAAAAACTTGATGAACTTTTATATAATCTTTATGAATTAAATAGATCGGTAAATGAACTTATAAATATTGGTTTCGTGGAAGTGGATATATATAAAGTAATCAAAATGTATAAAAATTCACAATTTAAAAGAGAAATGCCAGCAATGTTAAATAATTAAAATTATTATTATAGGAGTTGTTATGAAGAAGTTTTTCAAGAGATTTTTCGGTTTTATTTTTATTTTAATATTATTGATAGTACTGGTGGTTGGAACTCTTTTCATATTTAGAAATCAAATAGCCACAATGATTATTGAAAAAGGTGGGTCTGCTATAAATGGTGCTAAAGTAGAAGTTGACAATGTAAACCTTAAACCATTAGAGATGCATATATCTTGGGATAAAATTCAGGTAACAGATAAAAAAGACACTTGGCAAAATCTTTTTGAAACAGAAAAATGTGAGTTTTACTTAGCTTTTAAACCATTACTTGCTAAAAAAATATTAATTGAAAATATGCAAATTTCTAATGTAACTTTTGACACTAAAAGAGAAACTGATGGGAAATTTCCTCAAAAACCAAAGAAAACAAAACCCAAAAAACCATCAAAATTGATGAATATGGTGAAGAAAAACTTAGAAGAAGAAAAAAGTAAAATACCAATTTTTAACCCGAAACAACTTCAAAAAACAATTGATGTTGATTCACTAATGACCATCTTAAATTTGAAAACTCCAGCAAAAGTAGATTCACTTAAAAAAATCGCAGAAGACAGATATTCGCATTGGGATAATCGAATAAAAAATAATGACTATGAAAAAGAGGTGAATTTAATAAAGAAAAACTTAGAAAAAATCAATGTAAATAAAATCAAAACAATTCCACAATTGGAAACCCAGCTTTCTGCAGCTACAACAGCTTATACGAAAGCAAATAAATTGTATAATAATGCAAAAAAGGATAAATCAGATTTGGAAAAAGATCTGAAAATGCTTAAAGAACTAAAAAAAGATATTCCTATTTGGATTAAAAGTGATTATGAAACTGCATTGAATCTGGCAAAATTACCAGATTTCTCTGTAGAAAATATTGCCCTTATGCTATTTGGAGATAAAATTACTGCAGGGATCTTAAAAGGAATGGAAGCAATTGAAAAATCCAGAGAATTAGCTAAAAATAAACCAGTGCAATCCCCAAAAGCAGAAGTAAAACCCAAACCGGAAAAAATGCTACATCTACCAAATTTCTGGATAAAAAAGATAGATTTATCTGTTACAGGAAAAGATAACTTGAAGCTATCAGGAAATATTTCAAACATTTCCAGCGATCAAAAACGATCAAAAAAACCTATGAAATTTGAATTTTCTGGGAAACAGAAACAAATTGGTGATATGAATATTACAGCTATATTTGATTACCAAACTAATGTCTCAAAGGAAAATATTAATCTCAGCGTAAAAGAACTGCCTTTTAGAGAGCTGAAGTTATCAAACTTTGAACTTCTCCCGAAAAAAATGAAAAAAGGTGATGCATCGCTGAACTCAAATATATCTATTACTGAAAATAAAATCTCCACAACAATAAATTTCATTGCCAAAAATATTGAATTTGACTATAAAACACAGCCCAAAATGAATAAAGATCTTACTCGAATAGCTAGGTCTATCACAGAAGCGATTGATACCATTACTTTTGATGCATTGATGGAACAAACCGAAGAAAGATTCAAATTCAAAGTTGATAGTAATCTTGACAATCTAATTGCCTCACAGATGAAAAAAGTAATATCAAATGAAATTGCTCGAGCAAAACAGGAAATTCGCAAAAGAATTGAAAAAGAACTGGCTAAATATAAGAAAGAATTAGATAAACTAATAGCTCAAAAAGAGAAAGAACTTCGAGGAGAAATAGCTAAAATTCAAAGTAAAATTGATAAAGAGATGGTCGAAGTTAATAAAAAGAAAAAAGAGATTGAAGACAAAATTAATGCTGAGAAAAAGAAAATCCAAGATAAAATAGATGCAGAAAAAAAGAAAGCAGAAGATAAAATAAATAAAGAAATTGATAAGAAAAAAGATGAACTCGAAGATAAATTGAAAGACCTTTGGGGGTAGACAAAGAAATACAGTGAATAGTAAAAAAATTGTAAAATATTTCCAACCCGGAATTTCCAAAAACGAAGGATAAATAAAAAGAGTTGAGATAATTCATAAATTTATCTTATTTTTTCAAATATTCTAGAATAATTTGATACTCCAAGTAATAAGTCAAATATCAAATGACTGATTTCGAAAGTATCACAAACAATCTTGTTTGTGCAAAAAATATAAACAATGCACAAAACACAAACAGGATGGTTTGGATACAAAAACGTAATCTGAAACTTGATAACACTAATTCTAATTTTTTATTGTTTCTATTTAAACAAGTCAGGTATAAAAATTATGAAAATATTTAAATCAAATAGATGTAAAAAATGCAAAATAAAACGCGGAGTAAGATTTTGTTTAAAAATCGGAAAAAATCTCTGTTGGAGCTGTTGTAATGAGATAAGAGTTTTGGGAAACTGCCCTGAAATGTGCAAATATACTCTCAAAAAAAATAAAAATTTCACAATCAAAGCAAGAGTTGATTCTCATACAGAATTAATTGATCTTCTCAAAAATGAGATTGATTTCTGGATAACAAATCCCCAACAAATTTTTTCAAATAAAATTCCTCTTCAAATGGTAGAATATGAAGCTGGGAAAGCAGAATTAACCAAGTTTTTTATAAATTTGAAGATCCCTGAAGATGTTCCTATTAAATATCTTATAAAAAGATTAAATATGAATGGACTCACTTTTAATAAAGCAAATATAAAGTCTTTAGAGACATATGCCTTTGAATTTTTAGATAAAATAATTGTTCAAAATTGGGAAAATACAATTGCTGATCTCTATTTCTCAAAAAATTATGATAATCCAGATTATCAAAAAAACTATTTGGATCGAATCTCAAAACATACATTATTAAAAAAAATGACTAGATATGAGCTGATTTCATCTTCTCTTTCAGAAAATAAACAAGAAGCCTTGGTTCATTTTGAATTTAATAGTAAATATGATATTACCTTAATAATGAGATTATTAGATAACAAATGGAAAGTTTTTCAGAAAATATTTGGTGAACCGAGCCTATATATTGGAGAGAATGAATCTATCCGTCAAATTGCAGTATTGTTGTCGAAAAAAGATTTAGGAAATGTGTTTCCTCTTTTAACAAAATTTTCCAATATTTTCCCTGATTCAGCTGATTTTCAATATTATTGGAGCATGTATTATACGATAAGCGGTCACAAGGATAAATCATTAGTATTTCTAAAAAATGCTATGGAAATGGACCCCAATTTTATCGAAGCCAAATATAACTATGCATTTATCCTTCATACAGAAAATCGCTTATCCGAAGCAGAGAAATATTATAAAGAAATTTTAGAAATTGCTGATGATGCAAATAGTTTTAATAACCTTGCTTCAATTTATATTGGTAAAGGAAAATACAAAGAAGCAAAAATTCTTCTTGATAAATGTTTGAAATTGAAACCGGATTTTAATGTTGCTCAAAAAAATCTGGATAGACTTAACAAATTAAATTCCTAACCAAGATAAACCCCGTGAGATAGAATGTAAATAAATCTGAATACTTTTTCAGGTTTTATCTAACGGGGTAAACTAAAAAAAATGAAACCACGAATTACACGAGCCGGAGTGAAATGAAGACCTGCGAAGTTCATTAACTCGAAAAAAAACAAAAATAAATTACTATTGTAATTTATTTATTTTAGACAAGTTATAAAGCCTTTAATAAAATATTTTGCCAAAAAATGCAAGAATGTTAGAAATAAGATATTAAATCTACTTATTATCTGAACGAAATTGTAAAAACATTTTTGTAGATCTGATTAATCCTTTAGGCGTGGGCTATTAAGAATTATGAAAAAATTAGTAAATTGGTATTTTCGTTCTGAAACTATTTAACCATAAACAAATTTATATACTACAAAAAATAATCTAAAATCACTGAAATTATTGATTATCAAAGTTTTACTTGAACAAAAAACCATAGTAAAATTTTTAGTTCACATAGTTAATAAAACACGATAATTAAAGAATAAATTGGAGATTTAATGGATATTAATAAGATAAGAAATATTGGTGTGAGTGCCCATATAGATTCAGGAAAAACGACTCTTACTGAGCGTATATTATACTACTGCAACAAAATACACAGAATTAGCGAAGTTCGTGGAAAAGATGGTGTTGGGGCAACAATGGATTCGATGGAGCTGGAAAGAGAAAGAGGAATCACGATTGCCTCTGCTGCCACAAATGTTACCTGGAAAAATCATAATCTAAATATTATTGATACTCCCGGTCATGTAGATTTTACAATTGAAGTAGAAAATGCTTTGCGAGTATTGGATGGTGCAATTCTTGTTCTTTGTGCCGTAAGTGGTGTTCAATCTCAATCCATTACAGTAGATAGACAATTAAAAAGATATAAAGTTCCTCATATCACTTTCATAAATAAATTGGATAGAACAGGTGCAGATCCTGAAAAAGTGAAGGATCAATTGATTGAAAAACTTGGTCATAACGCTGTTCTTATGCAAATCCCTATTGGTCTGGAAGAAAATTTTGAAGGGATTATTGATCTTATCTCTTGTAAAGCGCGTTATTTTACAGGGCCAAAAGGTGAACAAGTAAAAGAAACTGAAATCCCTGCTAAATATAAGGAAAAAGCTAAGATGATGCGCGAAGAGATGCTTGATGCTGTTTCTATGTTCAGCGATGAACTTGCCGAAGCATTTTTAGAAGAAAATGAAACCGAAGAGATGATTTTCAATGCTGTAAGAAAGGCTACAATAGCAATGGAACTTACTCCAGTATTTATCGGTTCTGCTTTCAAAAATAAAGGAGTTCAATTACTTCTCGATGCTGTAGTTCGTTATCTTCCTAATCCAACAGAAATTGAAAATATTGCTCACGATAAAGATGATAATTTGAGGAATGTAAAACTGTTATCAGATCCTGAACTGAAACCACTTGCTTTAGCTTTCAAATTAGAGAATCAACAATATGGGCAGCTTACTTATCTAAGAATCTATCAAGGAACAATCTCAAATGGATCTGATCTGATAAATGCAAGAACCGGGAAAAAAATTAAAGTTGGTCGGCTCGCAAAAATGCATGCTGATAATATGGAAGATATTACAAATGCCAGTGCAGGTGAAATAGTGGCTCTATTTGGTGTTGATTGTGCATTGGGAGATACTTTTAATGGTGGAAATAACAACTATACAATGCGAGAATCTTATGTTCCTAAACCAATTATTTCTTTAGCATTAATCATAAAAGATAATAATGATCAAAATAATCTTTCCAAGGCTCTTGGTAGATTCACCAAAGAAGATCCAACTTTTAAAGCTCATGTTGATGAAGAAACCGGAGAAACCATTGTACTTGGTATGGGTGAACTACACTTAAATGTTTATATCGAAAGAATGAGAAGAGAATATGATGTTAAATTGGAAGTTCGAGAACCGCAAGTCTCTTATCGAGAAACTCTAACCAAAGCAGTAGAATTTGATTATGTTCATAAAAAACAATCCGGTGGTAGAGGTCAATTTGCACGTATCAAAGGTATTTTGACTCATTCTGGTGATGATGAAAACGTTTTTAAAGATAAAATTCGTGGTGGAAATATTCCCAGTCAGTACATTCCCGGTTGTGAAAAAGGAT
Source organism: Candidatus Cloacimonadota bacterium (assembly GCA_021108315.1). Taxonomy (GTDB): domain Bacteria; phylum Cloacimonadota; class Cloacimonadia; order Cloacimonadales; family TCS61; genus JAIORE01. Next base: position 12,409 of record JAIORE010000121.1, on the reverse strand, counting down.
TTTTCTCAGTATTGGATAAAGGAGAATTAGCTGGTTTCCCTGTTGTTGGTGTTAAAATGGTTCTCGATGATGGAGATTTTCATGCTGTAGATTCATCCCAATTAGCGTTTGAGATCGCAGTTCGATCTGCTTTTAAAGAAAATTATCGCAGAGCCAAACCCATTATTTTGGAACCTGTTATGAAAGTTTCTGTGGAAACTCCCTCTGAATTTCGTGGAAATATTATGGCAATTATCAATAGAAATAGAGGACTTGTTTCTGATACGGTTATTGATGATAATTTTACCAGAATAGATTCTGAAATGCCGCTTTCAGAAACATTTGGATTAGCAACTCAATTTCGCTCGGTTACGCAGGGAAAAGCAGATTTCACAATGGAATTCAGTGAATATAAACCACTTCCCAAAAGTCTTGAAGAAGATATTTTGAAGGGTAGAGTAAAATAAGATATATGTAATTTTATTCAAAATAAAAAAGACCATCTGATCAGATGGTCTTTTTTAATAAATATTCAAAAGACTATTTATGATTATTCTTCACGATTTTTTTAATCTTCTGAATATCCAAATTAACATGATCAAAGCGATTTGTAATTACACTATATTCAACTCCTGAACCTTCCATAACTGTTCCAGCTACACTTTCATCAACGTCAAAAGAATATTCTAATAATGAAAAATCATATACGTCTAAATTAGGATTAAGCCAACTTGCTGGAACTGTGTAAGAACGGTCTGATGGTAAAAGTACTTCATAATTATCATCTTCTTCTTCACTACTTTCAGAATATGCGTATCCTCGGTTTTATTACCGTTTTTTTCTAAATTATAAATATAATACATTTTAATATAAAAGCCAATTTTTTTCTAATCTGAATAATAAATAGCTTTTATCGGATCTAATTTCGAAGCTTTAATTGCCGGATAGAGTCCGGAAAGAAGACCGATCACTGCTGAGAAAGTTATTCCCAGAATAATGCCTTGCATAGGAATTGGAAAGTCAAATTTTGTTACTTTAGAAATTATTAAAATTATTCCGGATGATGATAAAATTCCCATAAAAGAAGCTAACAGCGATAATATCAAAGCTTCCGATATAAATAGCACAAAAATATCAATTTCTCCTGCTCCCAGACTTTTTCTAATTCCTATTTCCATCATTCTTTCGGTAATGGATATTAAAAGTGTACTAAAAAGTCCGATTCCACCCACGATCAAAGAAATTGAAGCAATAGCAAATAAGGTCACGTTCCACTTCTTCATCATCTCATCAATCTCTTGGGTGATCTCCAGCATCATTGAGCCAATATCGCTAAAAGCAAAATCATGAGCCATATTGTGAGCTGCAAGCAAAGTTTGACGAGTTAGGTTTGACATATCTTTAAAATCGTGCTCGCTATGAGATTGTAGATAGATCGTATCAACCGAATTATTTGATCTCAGATATTTGGCTCCGGTAGAAAGCGGAATATAAATAGCTTTTAGATCATGTTTTCTTTGCCAAGGATTGAATTGCATTCCATTTTTATTAATTTTATCATCGGCGAGAATTCCCACAACCTTAAAACGATTCTCTCCGACCGTGATTACAGTGCCAAGCGGATCTTTGTTCGCAAAATAGGTTTCGACAAAATAGTATCCCAAAACACAAACTTTTTGAGCGTTTTCGTTTTCAAAAGTATTAAAATATCTACCTTTCTGCAATGGATAAGTTTTTGAAGCAAAATAATCTTCATTAGTAGCACGCACATTCACACTTGAAATTTTTTGATCATGATACAAACTTGTCCAACTTTCGATCAACCCATAAATATATTTTGGCTTCACAGTGCTTCTCAGTTCGTTATAATCATCAATCGAAAGAGGTTTTGCTTTACGATTCATATATCGAAATCTCATTCTATGCTTGCTGAATCGAGCGTTATTGCCTTTTCCACTGGAAGGTGTGATGATGATAGTATTATTCCAGCCCATTCCTTCCATGTTTTTCATTATCAGATTTTTCAAACCATAAACTGATGAAAACATAGTTACTACAGCAAAAACACCGATTGAAATTCCAATCAATGTAAGCAAAGTTCTCAAGAAATGAGTAGAAATATTTTTAAAACTACTTTTAATCGCCTCTGATAGATGCATAATTAAAAAACTTCATGCCCACAAACCGGACATTTTTTATAGTTTCCCTTTTGTTTTGAAAACCGTTCTTCGATATATGGATTATCACAAGCCGGACATTTAATTGGAACAGGCTTATTATTTGTGATAAATTTGCAATCAGGATAGTTTGTACATGAGAAAAAAGCTCTACCTTTCTTACTTTTCTTCTCGGTTATATCACCTTTTTTGCATTCTGGACATTTAACACCAATAGTAAAAGGTTTGGTATATTTGCATTTTGGATAATTTGTACAAGCGATGAACTTTCCAAATCTACCGTTTCTCACCATCAGAGGATTCCCACATTGCGGACAATTCTCAGCAAGTGTTTCCGGCTTTTTAATATGAATTTTACCGTCTTCGTCTTTTTCGAAATTATGAATTGTTTTACATTCAGGATAATTTGGACATGAAAGAAAAGCTCCATTCTTTCCCCATTTCACAATTAAATTAGCACCACATTTTTCACAAGGAATATCAGTTTTTTCAGCAAGATCTTTCTTTGCAGATTTCACATCAACCGATTCGATCAATTTTGTCATATCACCATAATAAGATTTTAAGATTTCAATCCATTTGATGTCACCAAATTCAACGAGATCTAAATTTTCTTCCATTTTTGCAGTAAAAGTCACATTAAAAAAATCATCAAAATAAGCTATCAAAAATCTATAAACCGTATATCCAAGGTCAGTGGGAAAAAATCGTTTTTCTTTGAGAATTACGTATTTTCGTACTTGAATCGTATTGGTAATGGAAGCATAAGTAGATGGTCTGCCAATCCCTTTTGATTCCAATTCTTTGATTAGAGTTGCTTCTCGATAACGAGCCGGAGGTTTTGTGAAATTCTGTTTGGTAGAACATTTTTCATGATCAAGAATATCACCTTTTTGATAATTTTTATCAATCTCTTCTCCTAAGACCATTATCACATGTGGAAAGACTTCCATAAATCCTTTATTAATAATTGTATTTCCTTTTACTAAGAAATTAGCTTTACCTGCTTTCGTATCAATTTGAACAGTGTGCAAGGAAATTGGAATCATTTGAGTAGCAATAAATTTTTGCCAAATAAGCGAATAAAGTTTAAATTGATCGGGAGATAAAAAATGTTTAATTGATGCCGGAGTTTTAGATGGATAAGTTGGACGAATCGCTTCATGAGCATCTTGAGCGGAACTTTTATTTTTATAAACTCTGGTTTTGTCATGAAGATATTTTTCACCGAATCTTTCAATAATCAGTTTTTTCCCCGCAGCAAGTGATTCGCTGGATAATCTGAGAGAATCTGTTCTCATATAGGTAATCAAACCTACAGAACTTTTCTCTAAAGCAACACCTTCATATAATTGCTGAGCAATCATCATTGTTTTTTTAGCAGAATATCCCAAAATCCTGGCAGCATCTTGTTGAAGTGTACTTGTTATATATGGGGGAGTTGGATGTATCTTTCTTACACTTTTCTTTATATCAGAAATTATAAATTCTTCATTTTTAATATGCTTCAAAATCTCATCAGCTTTTTCTTTGTTAGGAATTTCAGCCTTTTTTCCTTCCCATTTATGCAAACTTGCTTTGAAAGGTAAAAGTTCATCACGCTTCAAAATAGCTTCAATGGTCCAATATTCTTTCGGATCAAATTTTTTGATTTCATCTTCTCTTTCGCAAATCAATCGCAAAGCTACAGATTGCACTCTACCGGCACTGAGGTTTTTGCTAATCACTTTCCAGAGTAACGGACTAATATTATAACCTACAATTCGATCTAAAATACGCCGAGCTTGTTGAGATTCTACTTTTGGAAAATCAATAGTTCCTGGAGATTTTATTGCCTTGGTGATAGCTTTTTGAGTGATTTCGTTAAAGACAATTCTATGTACTGTTTTATTTTTAAGTTCTTTTTTTAGTACTTCTGCCAGATGCCAAGCAATGGCTTCTCCTTCCCTATCATGATCAGATGCCAGATAAATATAATCAGCTTTGGAAGCAGCTTCTTTCAATTCTTTGATGATTTTTCTTTTTTTTACATCAATTGTGTATTGTGGTTTGAAATCATTTTCTACATCTACCCCAAGTTTTGTTTTAGGAAGATCACGGATGTGTCCCATTGATGCTTTTACCATAAATCCTTTACCGGCAAACCGAGTTATAGTTTTTGCTTTTGCCGGTGATTCTACAATTATTAAATTTTTTGCCATATTTACCTTATTTTAACTTTTTTTTGCCACGAATGCACGAATTAAGAAAAAAAGACAGAAAGGAAGATGAAATAATTACTATGAAGAATTGTCATACATCGTAAAATAATAAATCCTATATATTAAAGTTCATTCTTCTTCTTTCTTCTTCTTCTTTTACTATTCACTATTAACTATTAGCTATTCACTAATGTTTTCCCATCATCCCTTAATCTTGTTAATCCAAATTCTGACATTTTCTTCAATTTCTTATCTTTTCTTTTATTTGCATTATTCGTGCATTCGTGACTTATATATCTTTTTTCTTCTTTTTTAAAGCAAACTAAACTATTTATTAGAAATAACAGGTTACAAAAAATGCATAGGATTAATATTCAATATTAAATATAAAATTTTCAATTCTTAGTTCTTAATCATCGCACTTGAAGTATTATCTTTCATAAGAAAAAGTTCATAGATATCTTCCAATTCGGCTTCAGCTTCACCTGTAAACATTATATAATTCAGAATATCATCAATTCTTGCTTTATCCATTTTCTGATTCATAAATTTACTTAATTCGGTTGAAATCATAATGATTTTTTCAAAAGTAATTTTGGTTATTGAATCATTTTTTAATAAACCGAACAAATATCCATAAGCTTGTGGAGTTATAAATCTCTGCTCATAATTTGAAAAAATTCTGTTGTAAGATGAGCGTTGTTTTACTAAAGTTTGTATCATTTTTTGAATTTCATTCTTGTTCTTCTATCTTCCAGAACTCTTACCAGAATATCATCAAATATCTCTTTTATTTTATTCTTCATTATTTTTCACCATTTTGTTTTATTTTTCAGCTTTAATAACTTAATCATTTGTGATTTTGCCACAACATTTTTTATATTTTTTCCCACTTCCGCAAGGACATGGTTCATTTCTCCCAATTTTAACATCGACAGTTCTCGGTTTGAGTTTTGGAGGTTCATCAGCTTCTTGAGCTTTTTGTGGATTTGCCGGTCGTTGAAATGCTGAGGAAGAAGCATGCTGCAATTTTCCCATTTTCATCAGACTTTGGAGTTGCTCGGAGGTTATTAAGAAAGTAGTGAAAACTTTTTTTGTTACCAAACTATTTATATCCATCACCAAATCTTGAAAAAGCCGGAACGACTCTTTTTTGTATTCAATTAACGGATCTTTTTGTCCGTAAGCACGTAAACCGATTCCCTCTTTCAAAAGATCCATTTCATGAAGATGATCACGCCAAAGGTCGTCCACCACAGTCAAAAGTGATCTTCTCTCAATATTTCTGAGATCTTCGCTCCCCATCTCATTTTCACGGGCTTCATATTTCTTTTCTAAGATATTTTCCGCATTTTCGATCACTCTATCTACACTTAAGCGACCATCAAGCAATTCTTCTTTATCAAAATCGACATTTAGATTATTTTTTGCCCAACTAATAATATTTTCAATAGGCCATTCTTCATGATAAGGATTATCACCGATTTCTCTGGTAATTACAGCTGCAATTGTATCTTTCATCATCTCAATTATTTCAAATTTGAGATCATAACCTTTCAACACATTTTTACGGTAATTATAGATAACTTCTCGTTGCTGGTTCATCACCTCATCGTATTTTATAAGTTGCTTTCTAATCTCAAAGTTATAAGCTTCCACTCTCTTTTGAGCTTGCTCCACCGTTTTTGTCATCCAAGGATGCACGATCGCTTCACCTTTTTCAAGTCCGAGTTTCATCATCATCGGAGCAATCCGATCAGAACCGAACATCCTCATCAAATCATCTTCCAAAGAGAGAAAAAAGCGAGAAGTTCCCGGATCGCCCTGTCTGCCGCTACGACCTCTTAATTGGCGGTCAATTCTACGACTTTCATGTCGCTCAGTTCCGATTACGTGCAAACCATCCCATATAAATCCATAAGGATTTTCGACAGTAGTTTTTTTATCCACATTTAGATATTCTGCTTTTGCTTGTGAAACTACTGTTTCTTCAAGTTTTATATCAGTTCCACGGCCAGCCATATTTGTGGCAATCGTGATTGAACCGGCTTCACCGGCAGTTGCAACGATTTCCGCTTCTCTATCATTCTGCTTTGCATTCAAGACATTGTGTTTTATTTTTCGTCTACGTAATAACCTACTTAGAAGTTCAGAAACTTCGACACTTACTGTTCCTACTAAAACCGGCTTATTTTTGGCATGCCAATACTCAATTTCATCAATAATTGCCTGATATTTTTCATTCTTAGTAAGAAATATCATATCATTAAAATCTATTCTGGAAATTGGTAGATTTGTTGGAATCACGATTACCGGAAGATTGTATATCTCAATAAATTCGGCTTCTTCGGTAATCGCTGTACCAGTCATTCCTGATAATTTTTCATACATACGAAAATAATTTTGAAGAGTAATTGTTGCAAAAGTTTGAGTTGCATCTTCAATTTTTACATTTTCCTTAGCTTCCAGAGCTTGATGCAAACCATCGCTGAATCTACGACCTTGCATAACTCTGCCGGTAAATGTATCAACGATCATCACTTTGTTATTCATCACAACATAATCCACATCTTTTTCAAAAAGCATATAACTTTTTAATAGCTGCTTAATATTATGAAGTTTTTCATTTTTATCAAGAAATTGATCGGTAACTTTCTCTTTTCTTTTAGATTTCTGCTCATAAGACAGATCGTTATTCTCCTCCACAACAGCGAGAAGATCGTCTAACCGTTCCAGAATAAAGAGATTAGGATATCTTTTGGAAACAAGATCATGCCCTTTTTCGCTGAGTTCCACACTGTTTTGTTTTTCTTCCACCACAAAGAAAAGTTCCGTATCTATTTCGTGCATATTTTTATCACGGATATGATAACCTTCCGTATCAAGTAATAGTTTTTTTAATTCACTTTCTTTCATCAATTTCAAAAAAGATTTATTTTTGGGAGCAGCACGAGATGCTAATAATAGAAGTCTTCCAACAATTTCAGTATCCCATTCTTCTTTTGATAAATTAGTTTTTATTGCAGAAATATACGATTTTACCAACCCATCCTGAACAAAAACGAGTTTCTGAATAATTGGTTTCAATTCAGTATAATAATTTTTACTCTCTTTCACGGGACCACTAATGATCAGTGGAGTACGAGCTTCATCCACCAGAACACTATCAACTTCATCAACAATAGCAAATTGATGTTTTCGCTGGTTTAATTGCTCAACGGAAACTGCCATATTATCACGCAGATAATCGAAACCGAATTCGCTATTCGTACCATAAGTCACATCACATTTATAGGCATCGTTTCTTTCCTCGCTACTCATTCCGTTGATAATGCAACCCATTTTAAGATTATGAAATTCAAAAACAGGATTCATCCATTCGGAATCACGCTGAGCCAAATAATCATTAACCGTGATGAGATGTACTCCTCTTCCCAAAAGCGAATTTAAGAAAAGGGCAATAATTGCTACGAGGGTTTTACCTTCACCTGTTGCCATTTCCGCAATAGTTCCTTGATGCAAGACAATTCCACCAATCAATTGAACATCAAAAGGGATCATATTCCAAACGACTTCACGACCACGAACATCATAAGTATATCCCATCAAACGACGGCAAGTATCTTTTACAATTGCAAAAACTTCCGGAAGATTATCATCCAAAACAGATTGTGTATGTTTTTTTAATTTCTCTTTGCGTCTATCAATTTCGTTTCCAAGTGAGTTTTTTTTATTTTCATCTGGTTCAAGTTGATATTCTTTCTCAATCTTTTCTAATTCTTGTTCTTGATTTGATAATTCTTCGTGAATATTATTTTCTATTACTTGTATTTTCTCTCGTAATTCTTCATCGGATAAAGCTTCTAGAGTCGGATAGATTTCACTTATTTTGTTTAAAATTGGTTGAATCTTTTTCAATTCTCTCTGATATCTATCACCAAATACTTTTTTTGCTATTTTTTTGAACATTCTTCATAACCTTTTTATTCTTTATACTTTTGACAATCCTTTAAGCAAGCTTTCTGTGTCAAACTTTTTAAAAACCAAAGCAGAATGAAATCAAAAAACATAAAACAAACAAAAAGACCTTCAATTTGCATTGAAGGTCTTTTTGAATTATATCATTAATTATTCAGCCATTTTCTTGTAATCTTCGTAACGTTCTTTGGCATAAATTACAAAATCTTCTCTAAATTTCTTAACTTTTTCTGGGAAGGTTCTTTCTAATGAAGTATATCTTTTTTCCCCTTCTAAGAAATCTGTTACAGGAAGAGTTGGTTCTCGTGAATCCAATTTGAAAGGATTTTTCCCCTCTTTTTTAAGATCAGGATTATAGCGATATAATAACCAATATCCGGTATCCACAGCTTTCTTTTGCTCTTTCATCTGCATACTCATATCAATTCCATGATTGATGCAAGGTGCATAAGCCATTACTAAAGATGGTCCGTCAAAAGCTTCCGCTTCTCGAATTGCATTCAAAGCTTGAACTTTGTTTGCACCCATTGCGATTGAAGCAACATAGATATAGCCATAGCTCATTATCATTTTACCAAGATCTTTTTTTACTGTATTTTTTCCGGCTTCAGCAAATTTTGCAACTGCTCCCAATGGAGATGCTTTTGATGCTTGTCCACCGGTATTTGAATAAACTTCGGTATCCATCACGAGAATATTAACATTTTTCCCTGATGCAAGCACATGATCAACTCCACCGTATCCAATATCATAAGCCCAACCATCACCACCAAATGCCCAAACAGATTTTTGCATAAACAGATTCTGGAATTCTTTGATCTTAAAGAGAACTTTTTTACGATTATCATCTACACAAACTGATAATGTGAAATCAATCAATTCTTTGATTTTTGCAACATTATCTTTAGCAGCTTGATCTGTAGATTTCCAATTTTCTAAAGCATATTTGAGTGCATCAACAAATTCGATAACTTTATTTATAGTAACTAAGGCTTCTCCACCTTTTTCTTTGGCTCCATTAAGCATATCTTTGAACTTTTGCGATTCACCATCTGCAACGATCTTTTTCACAGCAGTAAGCAATTGTTTTCGATTAGCTTCCACTGCCAAACGCATACCAAAACTGTATTCAGCATTATCTTCAAATAATGAATTTGCCCAAGTTGGTCCGTGTCCTACGCTATTTTTACAATAAGGAATTGTTGGGAATGTTCCACCCCAAATTGATGAACAACCTGTTGCATTAGCAATCATCATTCTATCACCAAATAATTGAGTAATCATCTTCACATAAGGAGTTTCACCACAACCTGCACAAGCTCCCGAGAATTCAAGAAGTGGTTGCTTGAACTGGCTACCCTTCAAAGTAGATTCTTTTTGACTACCGAGAACATCATTAGGAAGTGATTCGAAGAAATCTACATTAGCTCCTTCACAAGCTTCACGTTCTTCTTCAATAGTTTTCATTTCCAAAGCTTGTTTAGGACATTCATTTACACAAACACGGCATCCTTGACAATCTTCGATGTAAACCTGAATTTTATATTCATAAAGCTCTTTATCTTTACCCATAGCAGGAATTGTATTGAATGATTCAGGAGCATCGGTAAGATTATCTTTTGCTATTAATTTGGGTCTTATAGCAGCATGAGGGCAAACTACAGCACATTGGTTACATTGAATACACTTATCTGCAATCCAACGTGGAACAAACGGGGCAACTCCTCTTTTTTCCAGTTTCGTAGTTCCGGAAGGTACAAATCCATCAAGTGGCATTTGAGAAACCGTAATAGTATCACCTTGTTCTCTCATAATAGGTTCAATGATATTTCTGGTAAATTCATCTGCATCATCAGGAATTAGTTTTTTCATTGGAGCAAATTTAACTTCTTTTTCGGGAATATCAATTTCATTCAATGCTTCATTTGTTTTATCTACAGCTTTCCAGTTTTTATCAACAACATCTTTACCTTTTTTCATATATGATTTTTCAATAGCTTTTTTAATCATTTTGATAGCTTCTTCTCTATCCAAAACTCCGGAAATTAGGAAAAAAGCTGTTTGCATCACAGTATTTATACGTGAACCCAAACCAACATCTACCGCAATTTTTAAGGCATTAATGCTATAAAGTTTCACATTTTTCTCAATTATTGTATTTTGCATATCTTTAGTAAGATTAGCAAACACATCCTCATCCTTCCAATGTGAATTCAAGAGGAAAACTCCACCGTCTTTGATGCCTTCAAGAAGATCATATCTTCCGATAAAAGCCGGATTATGACAAGCGATAAAATCAGCACTTTCTACGAGATATTCAGATTGAATTGGAGTTTCACCAAATCTGAGATGACTTCTGGTAATTCCACCGGATTTTTTACTATCATATTGAAAATAACCTTGAGCATAAAGATCGGTGTTATCACCAATAATTTTGATAGAATTTTTATTTGCCCCAACTGTTCCGTCAGATCCTAATCCCCAGAATTTACAAGAGATAGTTCCTTTTGGACTTGCATCAATATTTTCTTTTATTTTTAATGATAAATTTGTTACATCATCATCAATACCAACGGTGAAACCATGAGTGCATTCTTCATCTAAATGATCGTAAACTGCTTTTACCATTGATGGATTGAATTCTTTTGATGATAATCCGTAACGTCCACCAATAATTGTAGTATCTTTTCTATCTTGAAGAGCAACCACAACATCCAAATAAAGTGGTTCACCGATTGATCCCGGTTCTTTTGTTCTATCAAGAACAGCAATTTTTTTAACCGATGCCGGAATTACATTTTTTAAGGCTTCAATTGAAAATGGACGATATAATCTTACTTTGATCAATCCAAGTTTTTCACCTTTGTTATTCAAATAATTTATCGTTTCTTCGATTGTTTGACATCCGCTACCCATAGCGATGATTATTTTTTCTGCATCAGGTGCTCCAAAATAATCAAACAGATGATAATCTCTTCCGGTGATTTCAGAAACTTTATCCATATATTCTTGAATGATTGCGGGAGCTTTTAAATAATATTTGTTTGATGTTTCTCTCCCTTGAAAAAATACATCAGGGTTTTGTGCTCCAACTTTGACTTGTGGTCTTTCAGGATTCATACTTCTACTTCTGAAATCTTCGATATATTTATGATCAACTAATTCACCGATTGTCTCATAATCTATAATATCTATTTTTTGAATTTCATGAGAATTACGAAATCCATCAAAGAAATTGATAAATGCTATTTTTGATTTTAAAGTAGATAAATGCGATACTACACCTAAATCCATAATTTCTTGTAATGAATCTGTAGCCATCAAACCGAACCCTGTATTTCGAACACCCATCACATCGGAATGATCTCCAAATATTGATAAAGATTGAGAAGCTAATGAACGTGCAGAAACATGAAAAACAGTAGGAAGCATTTCACCGGCAATTTTATGCATATTCGGTATCATCAATAATAAACCTTGAGAAGCAGTAAAAGTAGTACATAATGCACCACCTGATAAAGCTCCATGAACTGCTCCGGCTGCTCCGGCTTCCGATTGCATTTCGATTACATCTAAAGTCTCACCAAAAATGTTTTTCCGGTCATTGGCAGCCCAAGCATCAACATATTCGCCCATAACTGAAGATGGTGTGATTGGATAAATGGCTGCAACTTCACTAAATGCATAAGCCACATGAGAAGCAGCTTGATTACCATCAATTGTAACTTTTTTGAATTTTTTCATTATCACTCCTGATTTTTCTATTCGTTTGTAGGTAAAAAATTTAGCTCTTGTTTTTTCGTCAATATAATCTCGTTTGAGATTTTATTTAATTTCTTTTGTAAGATATTAAGTACTTGAATAAAAGTTTTCAGGTTTTTTTCTCTTGGTCAATAAGAAACAGCTTTTGGGTAATATATGATCTGGTATTTGGTAAACCGTTAAAACGGTTATTGAAAAATTTTCCGTCTCATTAACCACAAACTTAAGTTTGTGGTTAATACAATGTTATCAATTATTTGATAGCGTAATAAACAGGTGACTTTTAATAAATTTCAAAAAAAATATGTTTTC
>JAIORE010000412.1 GCA_021108315.1 Candidatus Cloacimonadota bacterium | reverse complement strand
CGCTTTTAAGCGGTTCACGAATTCAAACCTCCAGTTCAACTGGAGGTCATTGATTATCTTTTCTTTTTCTTAACTATTCATTCTTAATTATTCATTATTCACTATCTTTCCCTTTGCGTCTTTGCGAGAGATTATTTTTATTTCAAACCGGAATCACTGTCGCAGCATTCTTGATTATCAATATTTTTGTTTTTTCACCTTTTATTATAATTGCCGAATCAATTGCTTCTTGCACAGAATGAAAATTTCTCATATAAATGTCTGTGACAATATCATCTGGCAAATCACTTACTAACCAAAGTTTATTTTGCAATAAAAACTTTGCTATTCGGTTCGATTTATGATATCCAAGCTTATATTCTTTTTTGGTAAAAGATATCAATTCTTCTAATGAATTAGCAAATTTTAATAAATCTACAAAATTTGAGCTTCCCAAACCATCTTTGCATTTTGCCACCAAAATATAAATACCATTATTTTTTAAGACACTTTTACAATTTTCTAATCCTTTATGTGCTTGATAAAGGCTTTTGTCAAAAGGAGTTTCAATCTCCGCAACAATAATATCTGCCTTAAAAGAGACTTTTTTGATAAAATATTTCCTTGAAAATTCAACAGCTTTATCAAAAGAATCATAAATATTTCCGGATGATGCGAAAATCACATTTTGTTCTGTATCAAGTACGGTTTGAATTGAAAAAATAGGTTTTTTAATGAAAGAAATTGCTTCCAACATATCTTCGTGAACCGGATTCTCATCTAAAATAGCTATTTTAGATTTTTTATCATTTAAAGCAAAACTATGGTTTTTTTCAATTGTAATATAAGCAGCAATTCCCGGTAAAAAACTTTTTCTACCACCCGTAAAGCCAGCAAAGTAATGTGGTTCTACAGAACCAATAACCACAATTCCTTCAAAATCCTCTATACATTTATTTAAATAAATATCATTATCAAACGTTGTTGTACCAAGATAAGTCATTTCATCATTTTTTGAATTGTGAACAATTACAAAATCTTTGACTTCCTTGTATAATGCTCCGAAAATTTTTGGTAAATCTTTTTTGAAATCAACTTTATGTGTTCCTGTAGCAATAATGATTTTATATTTAGTTTTTTGCAGGGAAGGTAAAATTATCTTTAATATTTTTTCAGTAGGAGTTGATCTCGCTGTATCATTGACGATAATTAAAAGATTTTTGATAGACTCAATAAATTCTAATAAACTTGGTGAATTCAAAGGATTTTGCAATGAATTTTCTACGAGATATGAATTATCGATTTTTTTTGAAGATTCTGGTTCAATGATGTGAACCTTAAATGTTTGGGGAAAATTGATTAAATACTTTTTTTCACCATATTTAATGTCATTTTTTCTCATATTATTTCTTTTGTTCTATGATCGGTATATTAAAATCGCTAAAAAAACTTTTATGCTCGGGTTGTTGTTTGTTTGTTACTAAATTATTTTCGATTTATAAAATTTTAGATAAAAAAAGCAGGCCTTTCAGCCTGCCTAAATTTACATAACTTTATCAAGTTTATTTTTAATTTTTTCTTTGGGAATAACTCCAATTTGAGTATCCTTTTGTTCACCGTCTTTAAAAAAAATGATAGTCGGAATACTCATAACTCCATACTCCATAGCAACTTCAGGATTATTGTCTATGTTCAATTTTACAAATTTAACATTAGGCATCTCTTCCGAAAGTTCTTCTAATGGGGGAGTGAGCATTCGACAAGGACCACACCAAGGAGCCCAAAAATCTACTACAGTAATACCTTCAGCAATTATTTCTTTGAAGTTAGCTGTACTTATTTCTTTCATTTTATTTCCTCCGATTTATATAAAACTTTTGTCAAAAATCCTCAATAGACTATTTAAGCAAGTCTTTTTTACACTCTTCTTTTTTGAGGATTCCAAATATATTTTTGTAGCTGTAGTTGCATTCTATAATAAAGTTTATCTTCTAAAATCCAAGCTGCTAATTTTCTGGGTTCTAAATATTGAAAAACACAAGACAAAATAATATTGTAATCCTGAATTTGGTATTCTTCTATTCTCTTCATGACCCAATCATAATCAGCCCTATTACTAATAACAAATTTAATATTATCGTTTTGCGGATGAATATATTGAATATTTCCTTTATAAAACGAGACTTCTTCATTACTTGCAGGGCATTTAATATCTACAATTTTAACAACAAAATCAGGTACTTTTTCCAAAGAGATACTTCCGTTGGTTTCTAGAAGAATTTTATAGCCATTGAAATATAAATCATCAAATAATTGATAAATTTTCTCTTGTAATAAAGGTTCACCACCGGTGATTTCAACTATATTGGCAGGTTTATATTTTTCTAATTCTTTTAAAATTTCAGGAACTGATAAAGAGAAATTGGTTTCGTAGGAATATTTGGAATCACAATAAGAACATCTGAGATTGCATCCTGAGAATCTGATAAAAATACAAGGTAATCCGGCATAAGTTGATTCCCCCTGGATACTATAAAATATCTCAGAGAGATTGATCATGAAAATGGGATGAAAGGGAATTTCTGATGGTATCCTAAATATGAATCTATTTCATCAAAAGCAATTTCTGGATGTCCGATGACAAATTTTTCATATTTCTGATTTGAAAAGAAAAAATAATCATCTGATTTTATATTAAAATATTCCAACCATTCTTTGTTCCCATATATTGGTTTTCCTTTATATACAAGAAACTCAATATCCCAAAAATTTATTTTATGTAGGTTTTCAAATGGGTCATCACATTTTTTTGATACTAGAAGCAAATTTGAGGATTCAGAATCCAAACAGCAACTTTCTTCAGATAGATAAAGAGATTTACAGGCAGTTGTGGAGATCATTCGATAAAGATCGTTATATTTTATTTCCGGAAACATTTTATGAGCACATTTTAGCTCTGTTAGAATATTCAGGCTTCCCGATTGAGTAGAATCTGTTCCCAAAACGACCTTAATACCTTTTTTCAAACAAAAAGGAACATCTATTGATCTTCCAATAAGAAACTGGTTAGAACCCGGACACCAACATATAGAAGCTCCAACTTCTGCACATTCTTTTATATCTTGTTTGGTCAAGGCAATTCCATGAACTATCAATGTATTTGGTTGTAAAAGATTGCTATCTTTTAGTTTTTGAAAATCTTTTTGAGCATTTTCATCAATTCCCTCAGCGAGATGAAGCACAAAGGGCATTTTCAACTTTGATTCTTGCCATTCTTCTAAGGCAGATTTATCACCCCACCAATTTCCTAATGAAATCGAGTGACATTGAGTATAGTTTTTTAAAACATTAATTGGGAATTTATTATAATATTCATTTTTTTGTTTAGAAATGTGATCTTGTACTATTCCACAGCCTGAGAAAATATTTTTATAAATTCCAAGCATCGTAAGCAAATGAGCATTTCCCTTTGACAGATCAAAATTACTATCGTTTATCCAAACTTTATGTCTTTCTATCAGTGGTTTGGCAAATTGCATCTCTTTTACCCAAACATCAGAATTCGGGTAAGGGCGATTTTCACCATTACGTGGAAACCAATTTCCGATAAGATGATCATGGCTATTTATAAAAGGCGGATAAGCAAAAACATTTTCTTTTTCTATAGTAAGTTCATTTTCTTTTAATAATTTGCTTTTCAAACGTATTTCAGATTTCTTTATGACAGTATCAGGATTCTGAACACGAGCAGAAACTTTAATCTTCATTATTTGAACTTCTTTGTTAATTCCGGTAAAATTTCAAAAAGATCACCAACTAAACCAAGATCAGCAACTTTAAAAATCGGTGCATCAGAATCTTTATTAATAGCAATGATATAATCAGCAGATTGCATTCCAGCGAGATGTTGAATCGCTCCGGAGATTCCAACAGCAATATAAATTTTTGGTTTTATGGTCTTTCCGGTTTGCCCAACTTGATGGGGATAAGCAATCCACTCAGAATCTATCGCTGCTCTCGAAGCTCCAATTGCTGCTCCTATACTTTTAGCGAAATCTTCAATATATTTGAAATTTTCTTTTGTCTTTATTCCTCTTCCACCGGCAACAACTATGTTTGCTTCGGTAAGATTTATTGTTTGAGAATCATCATTCACAAATCCAAGAAATTCCGTATCATCAGAGTATTCTATGATAAGTTCCTCTTCGATAACCGTACCTTGTCTGGAAATATTTTCTTCGATTGGGTCCATCACTTTATGACGAACAGTAGCCATTTGAGGAAGATGATTGGGAGTAACAATTGTTGCCAGAATATTACCACCGAATGCCGGTCTTGTTTGTAATAAGCCATTTGATTCTCGATCAATTTCCAATCCTGTACAATCTGCCGTTAAACCTGTTTTTAATTCCACAGCAACTCTGGGAATAAATGATCTTCCGGTAACGGTAGCACCAGAGATAATAATCTCTGGATTATATTTTTCTGCAAGTTGGGTCATTGCTTTTGTATAGGGAATATCCAAGAAATCTTTTAATTTGGGATCATCAATAATTATTACTTCATCGGCTCCGTATGAAATAAGTTTTTCTGATAAAGATTTTATCTGGTAACCCAATAATATTGCAGTAAGTTTTGTTTCTCTTTGCTCAGCAAGCTCTCTTCCTTTTCCAAGTAATTCAAAAACAACTGGAGCAATTTCTCCATTTTTTTGTTCAGCAAAAACCCAGATTCCACTGTATTTTGAACGATCTATAGCTGTATGTCCGTATTTTCTAATAAAAATAGCATCAAATGGACAAGAACTTACACAAGCACCACATAAAGTACATTTATCCACATCTATCTCAGCAACTTTATCTATTATTTTAATTGCATCGTAAGCACAAGCTTTTAAGCAGAGACCGCAACCTACACATTTTTCATTGATAACTTCAATCATTCATAACTCCTAAAAAAAATTTAAATAAAATTTTGAAAAAAATGTTTTTTAAGTCAAGTATTTATTTTCAATGGTATAAATTTTTTGAATGAGATTGATCAAGGTTGATGACAAAACAAAAATATTCATTTTTTGCCTAAACTGATAAACTGCTTGAATTCCTGTATAATTTGTCAAATTTCCACCAGTAAAATGTTGCTTAATAGCCTTTGCTTTTCAAAATAGATCAATAAATTCTTGTTATTCCCAAGTTTCTCATTCGGTTTTTAAATGAATCAACCCGTTTTCTTGAGATTCATATATTCTTTTCCTTTTTCTTCAATATTTTCGCCAAAATATAACCAATTAATATTCCAGTAATTAATATCAGTGGAAGAAGAATAATGTTAGAAATCGAGAATTTCCAAAAAAGTAGATGAAACTCAAGGATTTGCATATTTTGGAAAAATATAATGAGTAAAATAGCGACCAATACAAGAATTGCAATTGTTTTAATTTTCATAATATCCTCAAATAAAAAACCTCGACAAACGCCGAGGTCTTAATAATTTACATTAATTTTTTAATCTTCAATTACTTCTACATTTGCCCTTGGAAGAGTAACTTTTTTACCTGTTTCATCAAGTTGAGCATCCATAATTCTCACCCACGTTTCACTTTCTACTTGAGTCAATTCTTCCGGCAAAGCAGTGATAGTAGCCAATTTACCAAAGTTTGGTTGACGAATAATACGCACTGTAGTTCCGATTTCAAGAGTAGCCATTTTTGCTTCTTCTACTTTCAATTCGCTCTCATCAAATTCGATAGGAATAATAATTTCAGGACGCATTACACCTGCTCTAATCTGTGTTTTTCCGTGCATAGAAGCTCTTTTTCCATCAAATTGTTTCAAAAGATCATAAGTCTTATTTGCCATTTTGATCTTTCCAAAACCTTCCGTTACCAGAATTGTTAATCCGATTTTTTCATGACCCGTAATAGCTACCCCAATATTGTATCCTAAAAGTTTTTTTATGTCATGATCATCAATTCCACCGGTAATAATACCTTTCACTCCCATTTCTTTTGCTTTATTGATAATTGCAAGAGAGATCATAGCTCCACTAACTATCAGTTTTCCTTCACAAGAAGAATCTACTTGTTCAGGAGTTATAATTTCTTCAGGAGATTTTGCAATAATTTTGATCTCACCGATAGTCTCTCCACCCAATCCAAAAATCCCTTGAATATAAGCGGATTTGTTTTCTATGATTACACCCTCTTCTTCGATTACATCTACAACCAATCCGTCAATAAATGCTTTGACTTGCACGGGAATTCTTGGTTCTCTGAGCAGCATTTGTCCGGTGTGAGCTGAAATATTCTCAATTTCTCCGTCAATCGGTGATTTTGCAGCTGCTTTGAACATCCCGAAGATACCTTTGGTTTCTGCAAGAAGATCTCCTTTTTTAATATTTTGACCAGCTTTCACTTTGACATATTGCATCACTAATTCGGGAGGAACTCCAAGTTTGTGGGCGAGATTAAAAGGAACAACTTTTCCGGGTAACAAAGTTTCCGCTACAACATTTTCGGCTTTTACTTTTGCTCCTTTTTTTACTTTGACAGTTCCTCTTAAGGGTAAAATTCTATCTTTTTTTAAAATTATACTATCTGTAACAGTTAATCCGGGTGAATATGCTTGAGCCATTCTATCCTCCTATTTCAAAATGTTTTCTGGATAAGCATCTAATACTTTCATCCATTTTTTTAGCAATGGAACACGTATATTCGCTTCCGTAGGAAGAATAAATGGTTTTCTTCCACGAGTATCTAATATCAGTCCTACAACTCCACCATGTAATTTTGTTTCCATTTCCTGATTTTTACCGGCTCCAATATCTAACCCTTTACCGGGTTTTAGAATAGCAGAAGCAGTTTCTCCTACTCCCAATGGTATTAATCTTAATTCACCAAACATTATATCTTCTTTGAATGTTTCACCATTTGGTAATTTTATTTCTGCCGATAAAGCAATTTTATCAGGTTTTATTTTTCCAACCGGAGCTATGCAGCTTCCCAAGTAGATCAAGCAGTCTTTTTCAAACACTTCTGCAGCCGCTTTTTCACTGATTTCAGCGAGAACACCAAGTTGAGGCATCATAAAAATACTATCAATCGCTAATCTTGTAACACCTTCAGGTAAAAAGGCATCAATCATCATCATTGCTCCTTGATTTCTACGAGGAGCATGTGATAAAACCCCACCACTTCCTACGAGAAGGTCAAGAGTCATCATATTTACAATAGTGTTTCCAGAAGTGGATTGTGAGAATGCTTCCGAAATTTCACGTTGCTTTTGTTGTCCTTTGAGACCAACTGCAAATTCTTTATGCTGAATAAAGGCATATTTAAGAGCTTCCTTGGCTATTGCTTGTTCTAAGACGAGTTCTTCCAATTGTTGAGGAATTGTAGTAGGTCTGATCATTTTATTTTTGATCATATTTCTTAAATCAGATTCATTAATATGAAATGGAACCCAGCGTAAGATATTGTCTAAACCTGCGGTGGCGAGAACATTTGAAATACTATAACTCAATCCGAGATTAGCACTTACGGTTCTATTAAAAATATAATCTTTGGTGAAAACAGAAAAAACGTCTGTGGTAGCTCCGCCAATATCAACTCCTAAAACTTCGATATTGTGTCGCTTGGCAATAGTTTGCATAATATTTCCTACTGCTGCCGGAGTGGGCATAATTGGAATATTTTTCATCTCTCCGTTAATCGGTCCTTTTGTCCAAGTCATTAATTTATTATATCCGGGAGCTTGAGCCATTACATGCTCCATAAAAAGATCATGGATTTTATCTCTCGCAGGACCCAAATTTTCTCTTTCCAATGTTGGTCTAAGATTATCTGTGATTATTAAATCTGTTTTAGATTCCAACGTTTCGGTAATTATATCTCGAGCAACATTATTTCCGGCGTAAATAACAGGTAATTTATAACTTGAACCCAATCGAGGTTTAGGATTCGCAGCACCTACCAATTCCGCCATTTCGGCAACATGTTTGGTAGTTCCACCATCAACTCCACCAGCCATAAGAATCATATCGGGACGCAAATTTCTGATACGTTCAATCTTTTCATGATTTGCACGTTTATCATTACTGGCAATTAGATCCATCACGATTGCACCAGCTCCCAAAGCAGCTCTTTCGGCACTTTCACCAGTCATTTTTGCCACAACACCGGTAACCATCATTTGAAGACCACCACCGGCACTACTGGTCGAAACATAAGCATCAATTCCTTCATCACCATCCGTAATATTCAACACTTTATCTTTAACGAATGTAATACTATTGTCAAAATATTTCAACCGAGCTAATTCTTGAAGCTCAGTAACAGCATTTATCACACCGTTGGTTACGTCATTCAAAGGTTTTTCCACAGTCGTGGGAGCTTCTCCACGTACAGTCTGTCGGTATTCTCCATCAATAAACTCGATGAGGATTGCTTTGGTTGTCGTACTTCCGCAATCTGTTGCAATTATTCTTCTTAGCTTATCTTTTCTATCCATTTGCTCCTCCCTCAGGATTTTTGAAACAAAATTCTATATCATTAAATTAATGCAAGCAATTTTTCTTTTATTTAAAAGTAACCTTCTGAAAATTTGCTATTTTAAAACATGTTTTTTGGAATTTATTATTGTTTTTGTATAATTTTATAAATTCTTCTTCGTTTATCAAACGATAATGAGGATAGTAATTTTTCATATACTTTTGAGAATGATGCAATTTTTGGATTTGCTGACTTTCATTTCTTGTGAAACTAATATTTTTTTGAGAAAGCTGTATTATAACTTCTTTCCAGATATCATCCCATTTATCCATCTCAGTTTCCCTTATATCATGACAACTATTTATAAATGCTTCGGTAAGTTCGTTCAAACTAAGAATTCCTGATTTGATTAGAACAAGATCAATTCTGAAAAAAGTTTCGTACAATTGCAGTTTGTAAACAGGGATTCTTTTTAACAGATGATAATCACTTTTTTGTAATTCGAAATTTATCAAATTCTGAACTTTTTCTGGAGAATCATTAAAATGATCTGGTCCAAAATAGGCTTGATAGAATAGTTTATAATAATCTTGAAAAATCGAATGAGGAAAATATTTTTGTTGGTTGTTTATTAAAATGGATATTTCACTTTTTATTTTTGCTTCTAATGAATCATGCAAAAGAATTTTCTCCAGTTCAACGAACTTGCAGTTCGTTCTAAATTAATCAACTATGTGCAACATCGTTATACGGTACTGTAGAGGCGATTCCCATAAGAAATCGCCTTTCAAATAATATTAAACTCTCTTCTTGATATTTTCTTCTACTGCTAAAGCAATTCTATTCACTTCCGAAAGAATTTCTTCTGCTGTTTCTAAAGTATCTTTTTTGAAAGATTCATCTTCGATAGCTTCCATATTAATCAGCACATTCAAATAAGCAGATTTTGCAGCAGCATTTGCGTTTATTGCCGATACTCCGGCATCGGAAAGAGCATTGGCATTTCCAATTTCTCCAATTTTCTCAGATAGTTGAACTGCTTCAAGAGCAATTTCCATTGTTTCCAAGGGAACTAAGATTGCTTGCTTTGTAGAATTTTGAATAGCTTCATTTCTGATAGATTTCTCAGTATCAGTTTTCTTAGGAAGTCGCATTGCATCCATCATTAGATAAAAAGCTTGAGTATCTTTATCAATAGCATAAATCGCTCTTTCTTTGATATTTTGTCCTTCTTCCGCTAATATTTTTGCTTCATTCCAAACTTTTTCATATCCTTTTTTCCCAAAAGTAAGATTTGAAACCATTGCACTCAAAGCTCCGGACATTGCAAGACTGAGAGCTGCAACACTTCCACCCCCGGGAGCTGGAGAATCTGAAGACAGTTCATCACTGAAATTTGTAATTGTCATATTGGTTAAATTATTTTTATCAGCAATTGCATATTCAATAATCTTTTTCTCATTTTCAAAAGGTGTCAAGTCATCTAATCCCATAGATTGAACTGCTGTATCAATGATCGATTTCTCAGGAATACCAGCACTTTCACCCATTTTATTTAAGTAATATTTTCCAGCCATCAAGATTGCTTCCTTGGGCATTAATCCTACAAGTTCACTTCCAGTAATCTGAATTCCTTTTTCTACAGCAAGTTCCCGAACTTTATCTAATACAATATGAGGAGGTGTAATTTTATAATTTGTCAGATTGATACTGATCTGAGCTCGATTGTATTCATCAATGTACCAACCAACAGCTTTACAAAATTTAAAAAGACCGGGTTGTCGCACTTTTTTACCATTTTCATCTTTAACAAATTTACCTTTTTCATTGCGTTTGAATCGTCCTTTTTCACGAATGGATAGAGCAAGGTCATGAGCTTTTTTCTTATCTCTAGTATTCAAATTAATATTGTAGGCGATAAGGAATTCACGAGCACTCACTGCTGTAGCACCTGTTTTAGGAAGAAATTTTTGAGGACCGAAATCAGGTTTCCAATAAGGATCATTCATTTTATCCGGTAATGCTTCATATTCTCCTTTGCGAACTTCCGCTAAATTTTGCCATTCCGGCTTGGATGCAGCATATTCATAAAGGTAAATAGGAATACCAAGTTCATCACCAACTCTTTTACCAAGTTTTTTGGCATAATCCACACATTCATCCATCGTCATATTGGAAACTGGAATAAACGGGCAAACATCTGTAGCTCCCATTCTGGCATGAGCTCCGGTGTGTTTGCTCATATCAATAAGTTCAGCTCCTTTTTTTATGGCTACAAAAGCGGCTTCTACCACAGGTTCCGGTTCACCGACAATTGTAAAAACAGTTCTATTAGTATCTGCTCCGGAATCCATATCCAATAGAGTTACACCTTTCACACTTTTGATTGCTTGAGCAATTTGTTCTAAGATTTTTAGGGCTCTTCCTTCACTAAAATTTGGAACGCATTCCATTAACTTCATAATTTCCTCCGATTAATTTTTTATAATATTTATTTGCCACTGACTTTCACGGACAAAACACAGACTAAAAAAATTTCATTTAAAATATCATAGATAAAAAATACGCAAAGAAAAAAAATGTCTGTAATTGTATCTTATGGATTAATATATTTTCATCCTAATTATTATATTTATTTTTTTCTCTGTGCTCTCTGTGTGCTCTGTGGTTAATTTTCTTTTTTTCCGAGTAAATATCTTATTTCTAATATTCTTATATTTTTTGACAAAACATTTTTTAAAGCTTTGTAACTTGTTAAATGCAAACAAATTTCAAAGGAATTTTTTTTTCGTGTTAATTCGTGTAATTCGTGGTTTCATCTTTTCCAGTTTATCTGGGTTAGATTATAACCAATTAACTTTCAGCTAAAATTGTCCTTTCAAGTTTATTATATCGTTTTAGGTTTTGAAGCTTTTTTTCAGTAATAATTGAACATGAAATTTCACGAGACAGATCATTCTCATAAATATGAAAATGTTCATCAGCTTCAGGAATTTTTAACAGTTTATCTAATTCTTCTCGAAACTCTTCAGCCTCATTTGGCGTAAGATAAATTGACAAAGCTCCAATTGAACATTTTCTTTCAAGATCAATTATTTTCATATTATCAACTCCTCAATATGAATTTCTTTTATCCCATTTCTTGGTTCTAATCAAATGTTAACAAATAACCGAGACAAAGGAGAGACCTGTGGAAACTAATTTTATTTGTTCTGTTGCCAAGCAGGATTGCTTATGAAACATTCCGTCATTTAAAGTTTGACCCAATGTTAGTAAATTTTTTCTATCGGTAATAAAATAATTTTACCAATTTCGTCATCAATGAAATTTACTCCGGCATTTTTTAACTCTTCAAGCATAAAATCAATATTTTCTTGCTCTGCAATAGCCATAATAATATTCATATAACCTTTACCAGAAGCTAATGAATTCCGAAAACCGGCAAACAACGGCATATCAAAAGCAATTTTATGATCCAGAGATTCACCATTTAAAACAACTGTTTCATCTATTCCCGCTTCCGCAAGAGCCATCAAAACATCATCTAAATATTTTTCTTTATTTAATTGCAAAATCATATACATATCTTACTCCATTTTCGGAACATTTATTTTCTATGTTTTATTTGTTTCTCCAGACTTGA
Source organism: Candidatus Cloacimonadota bacterium (assembly GCA_021108315.1). GTDB lineage: Bacteria > Cloacimonadota > Cloacimonadia > Cloacimonadales > TCS61 > JAIORE01. The sequence goes on along the minus strand of JAIORE010000412.1, from coordinate 9,821 downwards.
ACAATGCAATCTTGGCAAAAATAGGTCCGATTAACATTACAATAAATGTTGTAGCGGTAATTGTACTAATCAATTGAACTGAATTTTCATGCAAACCGTTTTCTTCCATAAGTTTTGAAGCTGCTAAGGCTAAACCTACAGCAACTCCTGCTTGAGACATTAAAGCTAATCCGAGATATTTTTTTATCGTACCTTTAGAACGGGAAACAGTAGCTCCAAAAAAAGTTCCAAACCACTTTCCACTGCTACGGGCTACAATATAGAGGACAACAAGTAAGGCATATTTCAAAATAAAACCAATATTTAATCTTGTCCCAATCAAAACAAAAAACCAAACATACATTGGAGGAGACCATTCACCGAGAATACTGAAAATTTTGCGGGACAAAAGACTGCTTTTATTCACCAAATAAATTCCCATAACCATATTCAATAAAATCGGAGATAATTCGAAATATTCTGAAATGCCACAATTAATCAATATGAAAGCCAGAGAAAATAAAAGAAGTGGAATTCTATCAAAAATTTTCTTACCGATAAATACCAAAATTAATCCCATTCCTAAACCCACTACAATTGACCAAAATATTTCGATTCCAGCATGAATAAGTGCTGTGGAAACTGATAAATCTGTACCTGTACTACTTCCAACCATAAAAATGATAGAAAGCGGTAAAATGATCGTGTACAACAGCAAAGCAATAATATCATCTAAACCCATAACGGCATAGAGAGTTGTGGTGAATTCACCTTTTGCCTTATATTGTTTGATAACTTCTACGGTTCCGGCAGGTGCAGTTGCAGAAGCTAATGAACCGAATATTAAACCCATTGGAATACTTTTGAGAAGTAAAGCACTAACAATAGAAACCAATATAAATGCTCCCAAAGCTTCAAATATCACGATAATTAATATCTTTTTACCAAGTTTTTTTCACCGCCAATACCAAAACCGATGAGTGATAAAACGATCAGATTAATGATTTCCAATGATTCTATTTGTTCGTTTGAGATAAAATGAAAAACATCAGGACTGAAAAGTGCTCCGGCAACAATGTAACCAACTATCAAGGGAGATTTAAGAAGAGTTGCTCCTCTTGATAAAATGAGAGCAATGAGGAGTGATGAGCCTAAAAATAATAAGACTAAATATTGCGGAAACATCTTTATTTATGCTCTTTAATAAGATTGATTTTATTTCGGAATATTTTAAATTTCATAATTTCCTCAAAATGGTAATCAAGTTCTTGAATTCGGAAGAACTATTTTCTAATTTATTGGCATCTAATCTTTTTAACAACTCAACACCATGTTTTACTTTATGATATTTTCTTTTTTTTGAGTTAATTGTAATTTTTTGTAAAAATTTAGCTGGTTTTTCAATTTCTTGATATGTTTCACTATTGATTTTTTTTGATAATATTTCACCATAAAATTTATCTAATATTTCAGGTTGGGACAAAAACCACGATTCCATCTCTTGAATCATAAAGAAAACTTTGTCTTTTTGTTGATACAAACAATGTTCTCTTAATTTATTCTTTTTTTCTGATTTTTTTTCATCCAGATCAATCAAAAGGTATTCAATTTTCGATAGTTTATTGTTTAAGAAAACTCTTGTGGTACTTTTCAGATTATTTCCCATTTTAATTCTGGGCATATTTCCGCTTAATTTTTGAGAAAGAAGTTTGCTAAAACCTTCTCTTAAATCACCATTGGTATCATCTTTTGTACCTTCGATGAATAAAATCTTATTTACCAACGATTTCCTCCGAAATCACCTTGTCGCCACATTTGTCCGACACTGAACTTATCATACCAGCCTTCAAAATCTTTTTCGGAAAATTTGAAAATCATTGTTTCATTTTTCTCATTTTTTTCAAAAACTCTGATATTTTCGATATTGAAAGCATTTAAAATATTTTCAGAATGGGTAGCAATAATGAATTGCGTTTTTTTACCGGATTCTTGGATTGCATTAGTAATTTGTCTCATCATATCAGGATGTAAACCGGTTTCAGGTTCATCAATGCAGATAAGTTTTCCCCGTTGAGGATTGTAAAAAATTGATAACAAGCATAAATAATATAATGTTCCGTCAGAAATATTGCTAACGTGGATTACTTTATTTATTTTTTTTTCTTCTAAAACAAGTTCGATATTCGTTCCAACTAAATTGAAATTTACATCGGAATAATTCTCGTTTACATCGTTTAATCTGCTCAAAAGTATTTTGAAATCGGCTCTGAAATTCATCCGAATAGTATGTAATATTTGAGCAAGATTTCTACCGTCAGTAAGCAATCTTTTTTCTAAAGTAGGCAAAACGGCGTTTCGAATTTTACTGAAAGGAGATGTATCAAAATAAAAATATACAATAGATTCTTTAATAGCCTTTTTTATCGTATCTTGAATATAAAATCTTTCAGGATCACTTACTTGCGATAAAGCTGATTCTTGTGGATCAAAATCCTGATATTTTATTAATCCAAGGTTTGGATGATAATTTGAGTTAATGTTTTGAGCATTCTGCTTTTCAATCGAACATTCATTATAATCATCAAACTCCAAATTTTTTATGAATTCAAGGTCAAAATTAGAATCTTGTACCAAGTTTCTATCATCCGATTTACCAAATAAATACCCTTTACCATTATTGAATTCCAAATAGATAAAATCATTTTTTCCTTGTTTTTTTACATAGATTTTTTCGGTTATATAATAGTTACTAAATCCGGGATTTTTGTAGATAATCAATTTATAAAAAAAATCATCTTTAAAATTATAACCAAAGTTACTAACAACATCTTTATCAAATTCATATTCTAAAACTATGTATTTACTATCATTTTTTTCATTCTCTATATCACTGAAGTAAATATTTTCAAAACCTCCTAAATTGTTTACAATCTGGTTTTTCAAACCTGTTCCGGTAATCCCATCATAAAGTAATCTAATTGCTTTTAAAAAATTAGTTTTACCTGATCCATTAATTCCGATAAGAATATTGGGTTGTTTTTCTAATTCTATTTTTGAATTTTTGAAACTTAAAAAATTCTCAAATCTAATTGATTTTAACATTTGAAACTCCTAAATTGAGGATAAAAAAAATTAAATAGCGGAAACATCGTTATTTATGCTTTTTAATAAGATCGTACATTTCTGAATTAGTTTTTGCTGAAAGTAATTTCTCAACAAATTCATGATTTTTCAATCTTAGAACTAATCTGGAAAGAAGTTTAATATAATCTTTGTCCTGTTTATCAGAAGCCCCAATCATAAAAATTAATTTTATTGGTTTATCATCAATAGATTCATAGGATATTCCCTCTTTCTTACGTCCAATAGCCAAAACAAAATCTTTTACCGATTTATGCCTTGCGTGAGGAATCGCAATTCCATAACCGATACCTGTACTCATCAATTTTTCTCTTGCGAAAATCTCTTTGGAAAAACGTTTTTTATCTGTGATCAGTTCATTATTAGAGATAATATTTAAAAGTTCTTCAAGGGCTTCTTTTTTATTATCTGCCTTAAGATCAATAATAAAGTTTTTATTTAACAATTCTGAAATCTTTAGTATTTTTACCACTTATTTTCTCCTTCTGCAATGCATTGTCTTCCATATTTTTTCAGGAAATATCATCAAAACAATTGTTCAAAAAAAGTTTATTTCTTTATACGTCAATTATTTTATGAAAAATATTGAAAATTCAATAATATTTTATTTTAAATCTTGACACTATCTTTTTGTATTAAGAAAAATACTTTTTTGTAAAAAATGAAAAATGTTAATAACAAAAAAAGGATTTCACATTATTTTTTGATTTTATTAAAATAATGTATAAACCAAAATCCAAAATAATTAGGAGGAAAAATGCGAAAAATCTTATTTTTATTTTTATTCATTTGCTTATCAACCATGTTGTTACAATCCCAAACAAACATCAATCTAAAATCCCAAATAACTGGGAAGCTGGCAGGTAAAGTAATGGATGAGTCCGGCAATTCATTACCTGATGTTTCTGTTTTTATCGATGAACTAAAAATGGGAACATACACTAAAAGTAATGGTAGTTTCATTATAAGTAAAATCCCCATTGGTATTTATACTGTACATGTCCAATTTATGGGTTTTAAAACTCAATCAAAAAAAATTACCATTCAAGAGGATATCACCTCAACATTAAATTTTAATCTTGAACAACAAGCTATTGAAATTGAAGGATTCAAGGTAACTGCAACCAGAGCTGTGGAACGAGAAACTCCGATCGCTTTTACGAATATTAATGAGAATGATATATCTGATAAATACACTACCGAAGATATTCCTATGCTTATTGATGAAGTTCCTGGAGTATTTTCCAGTTCTCAAGGACTTGGTGATTCTGAGATTACAATGCGAGGCTTTTCAGCTGATAAAATCCAAATATTAATCAACGGTATTCCGGTAAATGATCCTGAAAGTCAAGTTGTTTATTGGTCGAATTGGACTGGACTATCTTCAAACGTTAAATCTGTGCAGGTGCAAAGAGGAGCAGGTTCTTCTATGTATGGCTCCGGTGCATTTGGTGGCTCCATCAATATTGAAACTATGGGATCAAAACCAAAGCAAACTTTTACATTTAGAACCTCTGCTGGCGGATTTTTTATGGATGAAACAAAAACTGCAGATGGGAAAGGTAATAAGGAAGATTATGATCCAATGAATTATAATGTTCTTTTACGTTATAACTCGGGAAATATTGCTCAAGGAAGATTGAATTTCAATTTTATGTTTGAAAGAAAAGCCGGTGATTCTTATGTACACGGTACAAATTACGATGGTTATTCAATGGGAGCTGAAATTCAGAGTGTTATCGGACAACACACTTTAAATTTAAGTTACATTGGAGCTCCTCAGAAGCATAATCAAGCAAGAAAAACTTCTGATATAGAATTGATGAAAACTCTTGGAAGAAATTACAATAGAGATAATCATCCTTATCAGGAAAATTATTATTTTAAACCGCAATTATCTTTAAGAGATGAATGGAATATTACTGACGAAACTGTTGTTATGACTAATATATTTATTACACAAGGTAATGGTGGAGGTAAATATCTCTACAATAGTACTTTTAATGTAGATACAGGTGAAGTTGGCTTTCAAGACCTATTTGACGCAGATGACCAAGCAATCGCGATGGGAAAACATGCAAGATTTATCTATGAAACTTACGGATTTATATTGGAAGGTTATACACCAGAAAATCCGGACTGGTTTAATTCACCAACATATACTCCTGCTTCTGCTAGTGATGGAGACCTTCCTAAGTTTCCTACCGTTGGAATCGAATTTTTTGCTCCAGGTACTGAAGGAGGTCAAGGATTTGTTTATAGTTTTCGCAATAATAGTAAAAATGTGCATTCTCAACAAGGAGCGAATACATATATTGAGCATAAATTTTCTGAATCATTTAAAGTTGTATTAGGTGGAGAAGCAAGACATTGGACGGCAGATCATTATGCAAATCGAGAAAAGTTACGTATAAATGATCCCTTTATTACTGACTCGTTAGATCCAGACTCAGTTATTGTTGCATTAACTCTGGACAATACTCAAAAGCGTTATGATTATTCTTCGGTTGTCACAAACCTTTCTGGTTTTTTAAGAACAAATTTTAAGCCTATTGAAACAATAAATATTGTCTTGGATGGACAATATGCAATTTACAATTCTTCTGTAGAAGAAAACCCAATAAGGATATTTGATTATGGTTACGGGCATTTCACTGATTATTATTTTTATGGAACTAAAGATATTCCCTTAAGAGATCCTGAAACTAATTTACCTTTGTACGATGATGATGGAAATATAATAAAGAAATACAATGATGATGATTATAAAAAAACTTTCTCATTTTTCTCACCGAAAACTGGTATAAACTGGAATGCAACTGAGAGTATAAATTTTTTGTCGAATTTCTCAGTAGCATATAAAGAACCTAAAGTAGGAGAGTGGTACAACCGTAGTGATGGCCCTGATTACAGCCAAATCTATAATGAAGCAATCGTAGATACATTAAGTGATGGAACACCTATTGATACAACTTATGTACAACATTTTCTCGAACTTGTTCCTGAGAAAGCGACAACATATGAATTTGGTGTAGGGTATCATAATTCAATTTTTGATCTTTCTGCAAATTATTATTATACATATTATCTTGATAAGATTACCAGAACGCAAGATGAAAAAGGAAATAGCCTAACAATTAATGCCGGAAAAGCTGTTCATAAAGGTATTGAGCTTTCTGGAAATTTTGACTATTTCAATGTAGATGGCTCGTTTTCTGCTACATTTTCTCAAAATCGTTGGGAAAAAATGAATCTTAAAGAAATTTTTTATGAACCAGCCGAAGAAATTGTAGGTAAGGTTGTGCCTTATTCTCCTGAACAAATGATAAATACATCAATAGGATACACTTTTGAAAATATACCACTTAAAGGAAAAATTAGAATTGGTTTAACAACAAAATGGTGGGATAATTATTATGCAAATTATACTAATGAATACTATACAGACTATATTTGGGATGAAGTACTACAAGAAGATGTTCCTAATTATAAAAAGTGCAAATTACCAGCTTATTTTGAAGTTGGATCAGACATAAAATACAACTTTGACCTTTTTGGCAAGGATGCTTTTTTGAAATTTGCTTTTGGAAATATTTTAAATAGATCTGATAATTATAACTCTGCTTATTTTACTGCCGATCATAACAGATATAAAATGGTACTTAATGAAGATACAGGTGAATATGAATCTGAAGGTGATTACCTAAATCATGTTTATACTATGTATGTTACTCCTGCACCACTATTTAACGTATTTGTAACTTTAGAATTAAAATTCTAAAATTCTTATTTTATTTAAAAGGTTGAAGCAAATTTGCTTCAACCTTTTTTTGTTTATTACAATTATTATTGATGCTAAAAAATGATGTTTGCCAGAAAGTATCTCAAACAATCTTGTTTGAGTCTTTTGCACAAATAGGATGGCTTACGCAGGTCTTACGGCAATTTGTGATTCTTTACTCACCTTAATAGATTTAAATATAGTTTTTTTAGAATCAGCTCTATTTGAACGGCAACAATATCAATTTTTCCCACAAACAAAAAAGGTTGTGAATATCTTTATCCACAACCTTTTTAAATACAAATTAATTATCAATAATTAATCTTCAAAATCAGTATCATCTTTCTCTTCTTTTTCATCAACAACAATTTCTTCTTCTTCAATTTTTGTTTCTTTTTCAATCTCAATTTCTTCTTCAGGTTCTTCATCTACTACTTCTGGTTTTACTGAAACGTCAATTTTCAATTTTCCATTTGCAAAAAATGGATAAAAATCATCAATATATTCTTGAATCATATCTTCCAATGTGCTATTTTTATCAAGTGTTTCCTGTGAAAACAAGAGTTTCATGGTGCAATTAGTTAAATTCAAAGAAAGGTTAATTTTAGGACGTTCACCAATGATATTTTCCATATATTGAGGAAGTGTTTTATTTATACCAATAACAGCTAACACTTTCTGATAAAATTTATAACCATAGTAAATTGCCGCACTAAAAAATCCTAACCAAAATAGTTTTTTTAAAAAAGTTTTCATAAGTTTTTCCCTCACAAAAACCCCGAATTACTCGGGGTTTTCTTAATTTTAAAACATCAAGTAACTTTACAAATCAAATTTATTAATCGTTATTTGATAAATGTACTTATCAATTTGAACAGATATCGAAAAGTATTATTTCATTAAAATCATTTTTTTAGTAGTTGTATATCTTCCCGATTTCATTTTGTAGAAATACATTCCGCTACTTACGGATCTTCCATTTTCATCTGTTCCATTCCATACTTCTGAGTGACTTCCAATTGGATAAGTTTTATCAACAAGTGTTTTAACTAATTGACCTCTCATATTATAAATAACGATTTGAGTATTATCATTACTTACTGTAGAGAATGCAATATTAGTTTCTGGATTAAAAGGATTTGGGAAATTGCTTGAAAGACTAGCTTTTACAGATACAATTTCATTTTCAGAAAATCCAGATTCCTCAAAATCTAAAGGGGATCGAGGGTTCATTCCAAATTCATTATAACTATAATCAACAATACCTTTGATAACAGGATAAGTATCTCCTTCACTAATTACAATAGGTGGATCAACTGTATCCAGATAGAAAAACTCATCATCAACCTGACATATTCCAGTTCCGTCAGTTACGAGCCATTGTCCAAATTCATCTTGCTCTTGAACCACAGTAAGGTCAGTTAATTGAGCAAAAACACATTCATAATTTTCTGTTGTTGATAAAACAGAACATATAATACTTACAGGGGCTGGAACAGGATTCCCTGAACTAACTATAGATACAGTTACATAACCGATTTCTGTTAAACCATAGTATTCAGTTACTGTACCACTAACTTCTACTTCATCACCAACTTCAGGAGATTGTTCTGCATCAGTATTAAAAATCATAATGCCATGCCATGCCCCAATACCAATTTCTGGTAAATCGCACATATAAAAACTTTGATATTCTCCGCCATGTCCGTAATTTGTTGCTGTGACAATACCAGTAATAGTTACCTCTTGATCTACCATTGGAGATGGATATGTACCATCACCTGCATTGGTTGTGTATTGAATATCATAAATTGTGGTAGCACTAAGTGAGCCAATAACAAACAATACAAAAAATAAAATCTTGAATTTTTTCATTCTTCCTCCTATTTAATTTATTTGTAAATTCAAAAATTAAAAATATCAAAAATGAAAGAAATATGTCAAGGTTTTTGTTGAGATATTGTATCTTTATATAATTATTTTTAAATGTCAGATATTATATTTGATGAAATAGAGTGATTTATTTTAATATCTAAAAATTTATAGACACAAAAAGCTGTAAAATATTTTTGGAATTGATGTGCGCCCGTGGCTCAATTGGATAGAGCATCTGACTTCGGATCAGAGGGTTATGGGTTCGAATCCTATCGGGCGTGCCAATTTATTCTTACACCTAACCGTATTATGTATCAATTAGTTGCGTAAACGATAGTTTCACTTTTAGATTTTTAGAATAATTTTCACGTTCAACGAATATGCAACAAATATTTGAAAATAAATGTTAAATAATGTAATGTCTTTTTGGTTTCAATAATGCAGTGACAGTTTTCTTGAGATTTTATTTTAAACTTTTTTAACCCATCAATTATTTTTTTTCAGTAATAAGTAAGACGTTCAAAACAAAAGACAATCACGATGATTCTCCTTAATAATAGCATATAAAAATGTAGAAACGGTATTTAATCTTACTAAGAAAATGTATTTGATTTGCATTATGTATCATCCACTTTAACTCCTTATTAATATTACATTTTTGTATCTAGCAATAAGCATGAGTATTCAAAAGTGTCCAGTCAAACTATTTTTTTCTCCTTTTCTCCCAACTATTCAGTTTTTGAGGGGAAATACCTATAGCAAAAGCAGCTTCTCTTTTATTCTTATTATTTTTTATAGTAAGATCAACAATTTGATTACGAAAGTAATCAATTAAATCCTTTGCATTTTTTCCCTGTATATCCTCATATTACAAATTAAATGAGTCAATTGACCCTTGCTTTTCAATATAGTCAACATTCTGCTTGATTTTATGTCTGGATATTTCTGTTGCTGTAGAAAACATAAAAGATTTTAATATAGTATTGTATAACTCAAGTTTCGCATTATCTAAAACCCCTAAAAATAAAGGCATAAATCTATAAAA
>JAIORE010000438.1 GCA_021108315.1 Candidatus Cloacimonadota bacterium | reverse complement strand
GGCAACATATTTTTTAGAAATTTGTTAATGGTCACCTGTTTTATACGCCATCAACTCTTTAATAAAACCGAAGAAAATTGGAACCACGAAAAGCACAAAAGATACGAAAAAAAAGTAATTCTCCGAAATATTTTGTGAATCATTTCTGGAAAAAGAAGTGTCTTATTGGATAAAATATTTTGCCAAAAAATACAAGAATATTAGAAATAAAATATTAAATGAGTTCTGCAAAGTAATCGAATTTATAAAAAATGTTATATTTACTATAATTTTCCAAGAATAAACCTCATCCCCTAACCCCTTCTCCTACAAGGAGAAGGGGAATTTATGACTTTCTCTCCTTGCAGGAGAGGATTGAAGTCAGAAAACACCTAATTTTGCAGAACTCATACTCTTTGATAAAAAAAACCAAAAATAAATTCAAAAAACACTAAAATAAACATTAAATAAAAAATAAACTCAAATCCTAAAAACGGTATCATAAAAACTCCAAAAACAATTCCGCCGAGTGTCGCTCCAAGACTGTCAGATAAATAAAATCCCAGATTATCTTTATTTTTTGATTCCTGAACTTCAGAAAGAATATTTGATAACATTTTACCTTCGAGAAAAGCAAATAACAAATTTGCAACAATTATTATTACCACAAAAAAATTAGAATTTATAGAAAAATAAACAACCGAAAGGGGAATAAGAATCAGTAGATAACAAATCTTGTTAGAAATTTTCAATTTATCATACTTAAAACTCAAAATCATTCCGAGCATATAACCACTTGTCAGCAAAGAAATAGTATGATATATCTGCCCATTGGAAATTTGATAAATCTGGATTAATAAACTCTCAAAAATAAAAAAGATAAAACTGATATAAAACACAGGATAAAATTTCATAAAATTACTTTTATTTTTACTCAGATATTTAAATAGAAAAACAAACAGGATAAATATCAATCCGATTATTTTTATGAAATTATCATTCAATTTTACTAGTTTGAAATTTATCTTTTTTAGCCAAATTTTTAGCGAAGCAGAATATGCTAATGGATTTAAAATTGTGTTTATTCCTGTCTCATCTTTATCAAAAATTGCTAGCTGGGACTTCCTTAATAGATTACATCTATCCTCGATCAAAGTCGTATTGAACCAATGAGTTAAAAGATTTTTTCTCTGGGCATTTTCAATAATTTTATCCGCTGAAGTTATTGGTGGAACGGTTTTTGAACATAAAAATAAGTTCTTGTAGGAAGGGATTACATCTACGTATAGAAATGATTTTGTTAAAGTATTAAAAATTACCGAATTTAATTCTAATAAGTACGGATCTAGAAAATTAGTTCCGTTTTCAACCGCAACGACAAGTTTTCCCTTATCACTCAAAAGATTTTTAATATTTTCAAAAAATGAAGTCGTGAAAAATCTATTTAAAAGTAGTGAAGTCGGATTCGGTTGATCAATAAATATCAGATCATATTTTTTTTGACTATCTTCTTTTATGAATTTAAGCGGTTCACTTTGAAAGAAAGAGATATTTTTTGTTTTCACGTTTTTTTCTAATGTTTTTAAAATATTCTGATCAATTGTTAAGCAAGTGATATTATTCACACCATTATTTGATAGGATTTCCGAAATTCCTGAAAACAAATTTCCGATCAACAAGACACTTTCAATTTCATCATATTGAGCTAATAAAAATCCTGAGATTTCTTCAGAATAAAGATCATTGCTGTCATCACCGATTAAATTCCGATTAAAATAGAAATTATTCTGTTCTTCAAATCGGGTAATATCAAATCTACCGAAAACAGATTCACTTGTGGAGATAAGCTTTTCATTTTTATAGATGTTATCGTTCAAATTTATAAAAAATGATCTGCTGAAAGGAAATAATATTACAGATAGTAATAACAAAAGAATAATTTCTGTTTTTTTTGAAAAATAATTGAAAATCAGGAATTGAACTATCAGATTAAAAAAGATTAATTGCAGATTAAGAAGCTTGTATGAAAGCATAAAAAACAATAATCCACCCACCACAAAACCAAAACCTTCGCTGATGTAACCTTTTCTTAGAATATTTTCCTGCGAGGAGTTCCTGCAGATACTTATAAAAATAAATCCGTTCAAAAAAGCCGGCAGGAAAATAATTGAAAAAGTTAGAAACACCGAAATCCGGAACTGAAATATTTCTCCGATAATTAGGTTCAAATTTGAGATCAGGAAAAATATCAAAAAATACTGAAACATACTTATTAAAACATTAGCAGTCATTAAAAATATTAATTTACTTTTTGATACAAATATTTTCCGGGCTGTAAAAGAACCTATTGAAACTGCTCCCAACCAGATTGAAAGTGCGATAACAAAGATTATTTCATTTCCTTTTACCACAATGATCAATTCACGAAGTAATGAATTTTGCACAATTGCTGTATGAATCCCCAGAGAAAAGAACAAAAGATAAATATTTTTTACATTTTTTGATAATAAAAGATCAGTTATGACTTTTTTAATTTTTATCATGGCGAATAAATTCCGTAAATTTTTTCTCCACAAAATTTACATTTCCCATTTATCAGATTATTTTCTATGATTTGATAACCGGATCTATCAATTACTTTTTTTCCACAAACAGGGCAAAAGGTATCTTCTTTATCTGTGATCACATTACCGAGATAAATATATTTTAAACCGCAATCTAAGGCAATTTTGTAATTTCTTTCCAAAATTCTTTTGGGAGTTGAAGGTATATCAAGCAGTTTATACTTTGGGAAAAATCGAGAAAAATGCAAAGGGACATCATCACTTAATTCTTGAATGATCCAGTTACACATATTCTTTACATCGTCGGGATCATCATTTGCATTAGGAATCACCAGATTTGTTATTTCAATTAATAGAGACTCCTGAAAGGCAGTTTTAATCGTATTTAGAACCGGTTCCAGATGTCCTGTCGTATACTTTTCATAAAAACCTTCATTAAATCCCTTCAGATCAATATTAGCTGCATCAAGGTAGGGTAAAAGTTGTTTCAATGGTTCGGGATTAATATAACCGCAAGTAACCCAAACAGTTTTCAAATTTTGCAGTTTAGCAAGTTTGGCAATATCAAGCATATACTCATAAAAAATAGTTGGTTCTGTGTAAGTAAAAGCAATGCTGTGACATTTGTTTTCAATTGCAAAATTAACAATATCTTTCGGGGAAAAATTATATGAATCAACATTTTCCGGATCAGCTTGAGAAATTTCCCAATTCTGGCAAAAATTACAATTAAGATTACATCCGGCAGTAGCAATGGAAAGGATTTTAGTTCCAGGCAGAAAATGATACAACGGTTTTTTCTCAATCGGGTCAATATGAATAGCAATCGGTTTATTATAAACCAAAGTATATAATTCACCTTTAATATTTTTTCGAACTTTACAAATACCTTTCTGATTCGGTTTTAAAACACAATAAAACGGACAAAGAGTACATTTTACGTAATTTTTATCCAGCTTTTCCCAAAAGCTTGCTTTTCTTAGAACTTCCTGCTTTTTGCTGAAGGAAAAAGTTACAAAAGAAATTAAAACAATGAAGATGATAAATTTTATTTTTGACGTTTTCATAATTTTTTGAAATTTGAAATACTAACCACCAACTATTAACTATCAACTGTTCACTATTTAATATAGAGTGACCAAATTTGTCAAATTAATGGATTAAAAAATCTAATTTTTGATTTGGATATAAGAAGATCGAACATAACGAACTTTTAATAACTTCAGAGAGCACCAAGAAATATCAATATTAAATATTCAATTTTTCAAGTTCTCGGTTATTCACGATATGCCAAGTTCATAATAAAAAAACTTGCCAAATCAAAGATCCGGCAAGTTTTTTTCAATTCTCACAGAATGCAATTCTGCTTTACAATAAAGATTATTTTTTCCTTCTTTTTCCTTCAGAAACTTCATCGCGAATTATTAACGTTGGAGTACAATTCCTCACCGCTGTTACTTGGTAGAATAACATAGTTCCTAAGGCAGCTTCACTGTAACTATTGGTTGGTGATGTAACTACTGTTGCTCCACTGAAATCAAAAGGATCAGAAGATTTGTAGATATTATAGTAATCAACGGTTATCGGATATGTCCAGTTTAGATCAAAATTACCGGCATTTTTCTGGATTGTCAGATCATTGATAACAGGAAGAGCATTCCAAGTGATAACATCTGGCCCCCAAATATTATTGCTTTCATTTAACTCTAAGATATCATCATCTGTATCAGCCTGAACATAAGAATTCCAGAACTCAGCAGTATTCGCAATAATATCAAATTCAATTATCACGAAACTACCGGAAGGGATACCACTACTAAAATAATCATATTGATCACCAATTTGGAAAGGAACTGGAGGAGAACCTTGATTGTAATACAGATCAAGACAAAAGCCATCACCTGCTGGAATATCAACATTTCCAATATTGTATAAAGTAATGGAGACCGTTATTTCATCACAAAGATAAGGATCAGCATCTGACCAGACTACATTTGTGATTTCCAGATCAGGATTAAATCCAGACCAGTGTAGTCTATTAAATGGATCGTCCTCATAATTCGGTCCGGCATAACCACAATAAGCATTGGTAAATGTTACTTCTCCGGAATCTACGGATTTCATTACATTACTTGCTCCACTCCAGGTGTTGGTCACGAAACACACATTATCTGCGGTAAAGGTTTGATCATTATCGATTCGCAGAAGAGTTCCACCGGCTACTCCGAGAGCGAAAGAACAATTATTGAAAGAATCAGTTCCGTCGACAATCGCTCCGTTTTTTATGTAAACTCCATTTGCAGACATCAAACAGAAATCCCCATTATCTGCAAAGATTGTGCCACCGCTTTCCACATTGAAATCATAATTATCATAAATACTGAATCGTGTTATCACCGCTTTATGATTAGATACACCATCAACCTGCAAAACACCGCCACTATTTACGGTCAAAGAATGACTATCGCCTACTTTTAATATTGCTTGTGCATAAGCAAGTGATTTAACAATTAATGTTCCTCCATCATTGATTGTGATATTACCGGTTGTTCCTGCGACATTACCATTTAAATCAAGGATCCCTTCTTCAATAATCAGATCTCCATTCTCAGCATTTAAATAAGAATCTAAAGTTAAAGTCTGACTTCTGTCTCTATTGCTTAATACAAGTTCATCATTTGAAGATATTTTTTCTGTAAAATTATTTGCAATAACTACTGGAGATTTATCAACAGTTACATTATAAAAGTATCCACCAGTGCCGTTATAATAAAAAGTTTGATCTGCTGATCCGGCAAAAATTACTGTGTTATCTGCAAGGTGAGAATGAAATGCACTACCTGATTGAAAGTTTACATCACTATAGAAAGTATGAACAAGGTTCATAACATTATCTGACCAGGTACCATTGTTAGCATTCAAATCTCCATAAACTTGAAGATTTTCATTGGGTTTGAATTCTCCTGCGCCTTTATCAATTACCAGATCATAAAAATCCTCTTGAGCACAATTTGTGGTTAGATATTGATAAGTAGAACCATTGAAAGTTACAGTTGATGTTCCGGGATAAAATCCTGTCCAAGTATCATAAGCCACATTATTATTTGTCCAATTTCCACCAATAATGATATTAAGACCTGTATCTAAGTAAGCATTCAGCCCGGCATCGAGAGCAATGTCAAGATCGTTTCCAATATTCAGGGTTGAGCCTGTGTCCATTTCTACAACTCCATCATTTATGTTTAGATCATTAATAACATTGATCGTAACATTATCCATAAATTTCAAATAATTTGTTGAAGTTTTATCAAGTGTAAGATTATAGAATGTTTCATTAGTAGTGATATCTGAAAAATCTCCACCAAAGAAAGTTACAGTTTGAGTTCTTTCATCAAATCCTGCAGTTCCAACATTGTTTGTCCAGTTCCCAGCAATATCTATGTTATGACCATTTGTATCAAGTACTCCAGTATTGATTTCAAGATCATTTTGAATTATTATATCAGAATGCATATCAAATTCAAATGAGCCATTGAACAACATGTTATGAAGATAGTTTCCATTTGCACAATTAACATAATGAAGAGATGCATTTGAGGTAAATTCTAAAGATCCGCCTGAAGGTTGGAAAGTATTCAGTTCATTTGCATAAAAAGTTCTACCTGTCCTGATAATTCCACCACTGATATGATCAACAAATGTACTCGTTATTTGAATACTATTATCTGTAATCTCAAAAATTCCATCGCTTAAATTTAATTCTCCGCGAAGATATTGCCAGGCTCTATCTCTTGTATACGGAGCATCACTGATGAAACTACCTCCATCTATAGTCAGGATACCTGTAGCAGCAAGTTCAAATTCTCCATGAATAAGAGCATCTCCGGAATCAACATCAAGAAGTCCATTCAGAGTAAAGTCGGAATTATTGGTCAATGATCCGCTACTACCGGTATACATTTCCGCAGTATCTTCAATATCCAGAATTCCTTCAACCAATAACACTTCGGATTGTATCTGGAATATGTCACCTGCACTAACTGTCATAAATCCTGTAACATGCATATCGTGTGTACTGGAAGTATGAATCCAGGCTGCCATTGCCGGTTTATCAATCAGCACATCACCAAATTCCGCATCTGCATCCATGCAAGAGATCAATGTTGAGACAGAACCCAAAAAATAAACCGAATTACCGGAAGATAATTGTGCATTAGTGCCATTTTCAAAAAGCCAGTCTGCTCCTAAAAATATTTTTCCTGCATCTACATTATCTGATGAACCCGAATACCAGTTAACATCTTCATTGACAACCAGATAATCTAGAGCATTGTTCATTTGTAAGGTTCCGTAAATATTTGCGTCGCTTCCTACTTCGACTGTGTGTCCGTTTAGATTGAATGTTCCTGAATCGATGTATAAATCTCCATCAAGATGAAGATCATTTGTGACATTAATAGTATTTGCTCTGGTATGTCTGATTTCCCTACCGGTTCTATCGAAATCTATAAAGGAATCATTTTTGTTAGATTTTCCTAAGATTGCAACTGATTCTTTATCAATTCTAACATCAAAGAAATTACTTCCGCTTCCATGACTGATATTTGCATCTGTTGTACCATATAAAACGATCGTTCCACCGGTTGGATTGAAATCGGAACGATTACCGGTAAAATGTAAAGATGTTCTAATTACACCACCCGTGATATCTTCAGTTATCGTATGATTGGAACTTAAAAATACGCCATTATCTTTGAAATCAATTATGCCATCACTCATTGTAAAGGAGATATCATTAGTATAACCCCAATAACTTGTTGATGAACCTCCATAAATATTGAAAGTTCCTCCGGATATATTAACATCAGCATTCAAATCAACATATTGACCTCCATCCTGATGAAGATTTAGTTCACCGGAATAGACATAGATCGTTCCAAAAATCCCATTATCAACTAAATCATTGGCGGTAAATATTCCGCTATTCGCAACCAGTGTACCACCCTGATCAAGATTCTCTACAGTAGCAATACCTCCGCCATTTAAGGTAAATCGGGCATTACCATCATCAATATTCAAAGTATTATTAATGCTGACAACATCATTTATATAACAGTGCCAGTTAGTTGTATAATTATTGAGAACAGTAGTTGAACCAGAGATTTGAAAGTTACTTCCAGGAGCAGTAAATTCATGAGCTACATTATAAAATGTTTCTCCATACAGATATTGAAGCCCACTGGATTTATCAAAAATGACAATTCCGGTTCCTTCCGTAAATCCGGCACTACCAACATTATTAGTCCAATTTCCAGCAACTCGAATTTCAGTAGGGGCTACAAAAAGTCCATTTTCGATCAAAACATCACCATTTATATCCAGGTTTGTTGTGGCAGTTATTGTGTTTGATCTTTCCACTCTGGTAATAGAGCCATCTCTTTCTACAACTTCAAAATATTGAGATTTAATCTCTTTATTTCTTAGATCTTCATTTCTTAAAACTGCTATTTTATTGATATGGATATTATGGAAATTACTTCCGGCTCCCATATTCATATTTCCGTCGGTTGTTCCATAACACTCGATCGTTCCACCGGTTGGATTGAAATTCGTAATATCTCCTGTGAAACCTTCAGATGTTCTAATTGTTCCACCGGAAATATTTGAAGTTAAAGTATGACCGTGATCATATAGATAAATACCTTGATCAACGAAATCCAGAGTTCCTCCATTCATAGTTATGGATGCGTCATTTGAATAAGCCCAATAACTATCCAATGATCCACCATAAACATTTATAGTTCCACCATTCGTGAAAGTTAGACTTCCTTCCAGATCAATCCACTGATCTGTGTCTTGATGAAGATTAATTGTTCCTCCGGGATTCACATAATAGCTACCATAGAGACCATTGTTAGCTAAGTTGTCTGCTGTAAATGTTCCTGATAACACATCCAGAGCACCACTTGTCCAATCATAAGAAGCACAAGAAACGGTTGTTCCGTTTAATCGGAAGGCTGCCGAAGGTTTATCTATTTCCAAAATATTGAAGGTTTCGTTCGAACAATATTGATGTCCATTGCTTCCGTTAAAAATAACTCTTCCCGAACCTTCGATAAAGCCTGCATCTCCGACATTATTAGTCCAATTCCCACCTATTTCTACAGTATTATTATCTGGATCGAATGTTCCACTTTCTATCAGTAGATTTCCATTGACTGTGAGAGTACTGGAATAAGTATTATCAAGCGAAAGAGTATATGAACCAGTATTTATAGTAAGATTATTGAAATAATCACCAGTATTTGGTTTAAGACCTACTGCAGAAGGATTACCATTAAAAACAAATGTTCCGGCAGTACATTCGATATTTCCGCCCATACTGTTGAAGAACCCGCCCAGTATGACTGAATGACTTGATAGACTTCTAAAGGTTGACCCGACATAATTATAGATATTACCCATTATATTCAGGTCTTGTGTTGATAAATCACTTACTCTTACCGAAGAGTTAGTCTTACTACTCTTTAACCGAAATATTTGGCAATTATCTTCATAAGATCTTAGCCATGAAGTAGATGTACCGCTAAATTCCACAACACCTCCAACAAACTGTACATTAGCTCCCGATTCAAAATTCCAGTTACCCTTAACGTCGATTGTTGCCCATCCGGTCATACTTCCTGTCGATCCTGATTCCCATACAATATTGTCAGCGATATTCAATCTGGCATCTGTAACCAGTAATTCAAAAGAACCCTGAACAGTAGCATCATCAGTAACATCGAGCGTCTGGTCATAAATTTGTACTGCAGCACCTGCATAAACCAGAATATCATGACATGTTTTATCAGAATAATCAACGATACATGGCATGTTTACATTTGGTATTTCAACATCTTCAGTGGCAGTAGGAATATGACCCAAAGTCCAGTTTCCAGCATTACCCCAATAGTGATTAAAATTTCCTGTCCAGGTATTGATATAAGTTCTATCCATTCCGGAAAAGATCAGGGAATAATCCTGTCCGGTACCAATATTTCCTTTATGAGAAATCTGGAGAGTGTAATATCCGGCAGCAGGATTATCTATAAATATCTGCTCAACATTATCTACATCATTATCTCCGGCATTTGTAGCAGCATTTGCTGGATTAAGAGGATCACAACTCCAAGGATAATAAGTTGAACCGGCAGTCTTGATAATTCTCATATCAAGGTCATTAACCAGCATCTGATCATTGGGATCCAAAGCAGCAGCAACCGGAGTTCCAGCCGGATCTGTCCAGCAGATCGTTGCTTTGATATCTTCTGTTCCGTCACAATAAAAATAGTATTCTTTGGTTGCACCGTTTGCTAAATTATTTTCATAAATACAACCATTTTGAACGGTATTATCATAAGTTATCAAGTCGGTAGCAGTTTCGCTGTTCATCAATCCCCAACCGAACATATAATCCGGTCCGTCATTTGGTCCGGCTTCATCGGCAGTTTGTATAACAAGTCCTTTTAAAGTGGCAGCCAGCATATAAGAACTATTCAGGTTTTCATAATGTTCCTGTAAAAGTGCACAAGAGCCGGCAACAGCAGGAGATGACATGGAGGTTCCACCTGACCATGTATAATCAGTGTCATTATCATCATCAGTAGAATATAAATCATCTCCATTTGCAACAATATCCGGTTTGATTCTACCATCATCACATGGACCCCAACCGGAAAAATCGCTACATACAACATCTCCCGGAGCAGTATATCCGCCCGGAATTTCTAAGCATGAACCGACAGTCAAAAGATTTTTTGCAACTCCACGATTTCCGATACAATCATAATTTCCATCAGGATTTCGGGGATCATTTGTCCAATCCCAGTCTACACCATTCCAAGCCCAATGCCAACCGACATGATTATCATCGCGGTCATTTCCAGCGGATTTAACTATCAAATATTCAGATGAATTATATGCCAGATTGTCCCAATCTTCTGCTAATTCTCCATAAAATCCGAATTTGTAATCTTCATTTGCATTGATACTTGTATCTCCATACCAAGACCAAACTCCTGAATCTGAATCAAAATTCCAACCTCTAACTCTACCATAAGAATGATTAGAAAGGATCAAATCGTCATTAACCACAGCATCAGCCATTTCAGCAAGGTCATCATCCCAATCATAGGAATCGAGATCTGCTTCAAAAGCCATTCCATGAGCAGCATTATTTTGTCCTTCAGCAATTAAAGTTCCACCTACATGAGTAGAATGCCAGTGAGTAGCTCCGGCATCTCGTTGTGTAACTCGCGAACCTCCAACTCCATCATCAAATTCCTGATGAGTAGTTCTGACAAGTCCTCCATCCCATTCTCCAATTAGAAAGCCATTACCGGAAAGATTCAATCCTGTTCCACCACCGGACCATAATTCGTCTGTTTCAATCGTTCTTGCTGAATTGATATTATCTGTGATATTGTAGATGGGCATACCGTTTTTTTCAATTCCCATTAATTCTTTCAGATATTCTCCTTTTTTATCAACACGAACAGGCCATCCTTTCTCTTTTGCGACTTTCAATGCTTCTTCTTTTTGCTTGGTGTATTTCTCATGAAGTTCCCGAGAAAGTTCAAGCAATTTTCGGTCATTATTTTTCTCTGAAAATAACAAACCGGGAATTACAAGAAGCAAAACAATAATACAAAATAAATAGTTCTTTTTCATAACTACCTCCTAATTTTTTATAACTTATATGTTTACAGCAGTACAAGTGCCAAACGAAACAATATTTGTGTAATACTATTTATCTTATTCATTTCTAATAAGATATAAGTTAATAATAATCAGCGAACAATATTCTTCAGATAGCATGTGTACCATAAATATTGCAATATAGCGTTGAAACGTTTCATATACGCTACAAACATTAAAGGCAAGGATGCTTTATATTAACAAATACTTATTGTACATTTCATAGACGTTGATTTTTAACTCTGTAGCTGAACATTTATAAATTCACATATTTTCTTGTAATATTCAATTATTTTTAATATTTATTAAAACCTAACCTGGGTAAGCCAGAACCAAAAAGGACTCACCGCAAAAACGCTAAGTCGCAAAGTTTTAAAAGTTCAAATACAATTTTGTCTCTGTAATTTATTGATTTGAAATAAGTTACAGAGACACTTAAAAATATTTTGCCAAAAAATACAAGAATATTAGAAATAAGATACTAAGCTGAGCGATTCTCTTAATCAACCCGCATGCTTGCGGAAAACCGTTTAACTTAGATACTATTAATTTGAGAAGGATATTTTTTGTTTGTTTAGACATTTCTAATTTATAAAAATCTGACTCATTTTCCATTTTAGTAAATTGAAATTATTGAAATCAATTGTCAAATAAAAAAAAATAAAACTCATTTTAAAATTTTCGAGACTGTTCACATTTCACACCACCTTTTTCAATAAGTTAGCTGCTATAGCTTTGGTAATATTGCACATTTTTATATTATCATGATATACTCTTAGTAACTATCTCAAAATAACATTTACAATCTAACCTTGAATTATTCATTTGACTTCCTATAAACAAAATAAAAACCTGCCAAAAAAAATAAGCAGGTTTTTTGGTTAAATTGGGTTAAATATTATGAGAATTTCAATAATTGTTGCAATTTCAAAGAATAATATCATTGGCAACGAAAATAGACTTCCTTGGAATTTACCTTCCGATCTAAAATATTTCAAAGAAAAAACAATGGGACATTATATCTTGATGGGTCGAAAAACATTTGAAAGTATAGACTCAAATCTGCAAGGAAGGAAGATAATAATTGTTTCCAGAAAAATTCAATCTTATAAACCAAAAGATATATTCTTAGTTCATTCTATAACAAAAGGTATTAATTTAGCAAAAAACGCTGGAGAACCAGAACTTTTTGTTGTAGGTGGAGCAACATTATTTAATAGGACACTTAAGTTCGCAGATAGATTATACTTAACAGAAATAAATAATGAATTTGAAGGCGATACTTATTTTCCTGAGATAAATTTTTCTAATTGGAAATTGTTCAATTCATCAAAAACTTTTTTAGAAAATGATATTAATTTCAGGTTTATGACATATCAAAGAAATAATCTGCGACTTAGAAGAGATGATCGGGATGAATAAGGTTGTGAATAACAAATAGTGATAAATTCTTACAACATCAATAATCTAAAATAGTTCCATAAATAAATGGCTGCAAAATACCACTCTTTAATTGTAGCAAAATCGCTCCATTTTTATCAATTCCCTTACAAATCCCTGTATAGTTTGCAAAATCAATATCAATTGTAATCTCTTTATCAGATAATTGATCATGGTTTGAAAAGTAGTGCAAATCAAAGCCTGTTTCTATGAATTCCGGTAATAATTCACTAAATTTATCTAAAAATTGGTATAAAACATTATAAATATCAACATCTCTTTGCAGTACAAGCTTTAAGCTAATAGCAATATTCTTTAATTCATTAGGAAATTCTATAATATTTACATCCAAGCCAATTCCAATAAGATGATACTTTTTTGCCGGATAATAACTTGATAAAATACCAGCGACTTTTTTGTTTTTAAGAAAAATATCATTAGGCCATTTTATTTTTAAATCACTATCTATTTCAGGAAAAATATCAGCTAAAGTTTTATGTAAAACTATTCCAGTGTGAATTGTAAAATTTGAATTTACAGAAAGACCATAAATCCCCATTGTGAACCACAAACCACCTTTGGGTGAATACCAATAATTGCTTTTTCTTCCGATTCCACCTTTTTGTTCATCTGCCAAAATAATAAAATTTCCAGAAACTTTTTTTGATTGTATACAATTTATAGCTTCTTTAGTAGTGCTATTTATCCTAACAAACTGAAAGATTTCATCGAAAAATGTATGATTGATTTTTTTCATAATTTATATTATTCTACTTAATTTTTTTAAAATCTATTCGCAAAAAATTCAATTTGAAAAATAGTGTAAAGCTTTTAATACAATAATCTGTTTTATTCTACATAACTCAATTAAACCAAAACAAAGAAAATTAGCAACTAACAAAACAAGGGGTGCATTCCCATAGTATGACAAAAAAATAAAAAACATTGAAAAGAACACCACAGTTCAATAATTTGATTTAGTACCTAAAAAATCAAAGGAGTAAAAACGAGTTTAAATGAAAAAGATCGGGAATATTTACTGAATTTAGCTCGGGAAAGTATCAGTTACTATCTAAAGAATAAAAAGTCATTCAATCCACAAAAACCGGATTCGAAAATTCTAAAAGCTGAGCGAGCGGTTTTTGTAACTCTAAATAAAAATAGTAATCTATGTGGTTGCATTGGTCACATGATGGCTCGAACTCCACTTTATAAAGCAGTTTCGGAAATGGCTGTATCAGCGGCTTTTCAAGATTATCGCTTTCAGCAAGTTAAAGAGAACGAAATAGATAAAATTGAAATTGAAATATCTGTTCTTAGTCCAATGCAAAAGATAAATGATTACAAAAAAATCAGATTGGGTATTGATGGGGTTTACATCAAACAAGGACTGAAAACAGGAGTTTATTTACCACAAGTTGCCACTAATACAGGATGGAATCTTGATACTTTTTTATCAAGTTTATGCTCTGGTAAAGCCAGTTTAGCTTTTGATGCCTACAAAAGTCAAGATGTGGAAATCTGTATTTTTCAGGTTGAGAAATTTTCTGAATAATAACAGAAAAGAAATTCATCCTTACGAAGCTTTTCTTTCACATTTTCTAATGTATGGAGATCGACAGATTACAATTTGGTATCTTAACTCTGATATTCGTGTTTTTTTCCCTCTTGTTCCTAAGCTCCTGCTTGGGAATACACTGAAATTCGGAAGTCCTGTTTTTTGGAGGCTTCGCTAAGCAGGGGCTTCGTCGTTTATTTTGTTCCTAAACAAGAATATGGGAACGAGAAAGCCTTCAGTTTTTTTTCTTGTCTTTCTTATGTTCCTTCTCTTAAATTTAAGAGAAGGACAACAGGATGAGTTCTAAACGTAGAAAACAACTTATAATAGTTTTTTATATATTTATGTTATAAAATCATATCTGCTTTTGCTCTTTATAAGTAAGAAATGTAAGTAATTTATTTATTGTGCTTTTTTTTGTGTTAATTTGTGTTAATTCGTGGTTTCATCTTTCTTTATTTGTGTTTGGTATTTCCGAAACAAACTGCAAACAGCGTTTTTAAGTCTTATCATAGTAATTCTTTAATCTCGATCTCGCTTACTCCTCCACCTTTCTTCACAACATTTATTTGAGTTGGAATTCTCTCTTGAAGTGCTTTCACATGTGAAATGATTCCTATTGTTTTTCCGGTTGAATGAAGATTTTCCAAAACCGAAAGGGCAATTTCAAGATTATCACTATCGAGAGTTCCAAAGCCTTCATCAAGAAAGAGTGAAGAAATAATCGTTTTACCGGAATTCATATCTGACAGACCAAGAGCGAGGGAAAGACTTACGATAAAAGATTCTCCACCAGATAGATTTTGGATTGGTCGAATTTCATCTGCTTGAAAAGTATCCAGAACATTAATTCCCAAATCAGAAGTTTTTTCTCTGATGAGAATGTAGCGATCATCCAGTTTTCTGAGATGTTTATTTGCCAAATCTATTAATTTTTGTAAGGTCAATCCTTGAGCAAAATTCCTAAACATCGCTCCACTATGCGAACCGATCAGAATATTAAGTTTGTTCCACGCAGAATATTCCCTTTGATGATTTGAGATTTCCACAAGTTTTTCCTGATGTTGCTCAGACAGCTCTTTTTGAATATTTAATTCATTTTGGATTTCACCTTGTTTCTTGAGATTATTAGTTTTTTTCTCAGAAATTTCTTTTTTATCTTCAATTGTTTCTTCCCAAGATTTTATAGTAACCGGATTCTCAATTTTTGAATTTAATAATTCTGTTTTCTCGGTTTTTTGGCTAATTAATCGAATTTTATTTTCGTTAAGAGAACTCTTTAAAGATTCAATCCTCTTTTTTTCTTCGGAACTAATTCGCAAATTTTCAAACTCAGCTAACGATTCTATTTCAAAAGCTTTAGTTTTTCTTTCAAAATCTGTTTTTTGGAAATTTTCATTTTCCATTTTAGATTTAAGTTCATCTTGCTTTTCAGTGAGTTGAGTTTGATTTAAGATTACCATTTTCTCAAGTTTTGTTAATTCATTTTTTAATTTACCGGATTGCTTCGTCAGAGCGGAAATTTTATTTTCAAAATCACTCTGAAGTTTGAGAGGTTCTTTCTCTACGATAAGTTCGTCTTTTTCTATTTTAAGATTTTCAATTTCTTTTATTATTAAATCAATCTTTCCGGTTAAAATTTTCTTCTCTTTCTTTATTAAATTAATCTTGGATTCTTCTGCAATCAGAACTTCTTTGATTGAACCGGATTTTTCGTTTACCTCTTTCAGTTGTTTTTCAGAATCCTCGAAAAGCTTGATTCGTTTTTTGATATTTCCCAAAAGGACTGTGTTTTCAGCAGAATAAGAAAGTTGATAAGGTTCTAAAGTTTCATCAATTTCTTTGATAGTTTCAATTCTGAGATCAATCATAAGTAATAGGTTTTGTTGATCTTCAATACATTTTGCTTCATTATTTTCGAGAGCAGAATGTGCTTTTGTGAATTGAATTTCCGCTGCTGATTTTTCTTTTTCTAATTTTATAATAAATTCTTTGAGTTTTGCTAATTCTCTTTCAAATTTTCGACATCTTTTGATCTTCTCATCATTTATAGAAAATATTTTTTCTCCAATTTTGATTTTTTCTTTGATGAACTCTATATTTCCAATTTCCTGATTCATTGTTTTTTCATCCCAAGATTTAAGAATATTTGATAATTCGAGATCAATTCTATTTTTATCTTTATTTAATGAATTCAATTCTGCTTCAATTTTAATAATTTCCGAATTGATTTTGTTTTTCAAAATCCTCTGTTTATTTATTGATTCTTTAACTTTATCCAACTGATTTTGCTTGTCTGAGAATTCTGGAATCTGAATTCCCCACGGATGATCTTTTGACCCGCAAAGAGGACATTCTTTTCCTCTCTGAAGTTCTTTTCTGAGATCATCCAAAGATTTTACTTTTAGCTCCAGATTGATGTTTTCTTCGAGAAGCAGTTGTTGTTTCAAAAGATTTTCGATTAAATTTTCCGTATTTGATAATTTCGGTTTTTCTTCAGATAATTGTTTCTTCAGTTCATCAATATTTTTTTCATTTTTCTTAATATCTGTTTGTAAAGACAGATTTTTATTTGATAACTCCAGCAAAAGCCTATACTTTTTCAGATTTTCCCGATAATCATCTAAATTTGTTTCGAGTTCTTCGATTGTTTGATCAATCAATATCTCACTTTTGTTTTTTGAAATTTCTTTGATTTTTGAATTTTTTGATTCCAGTTCATTTTCTGATTTTTCAATATCAGTTAAATATTTTTTTTGAGATTTGATATTTTTCTGAATTGCTTTTTTTACATTTTTGATTTTTATTTCAAATGAATTGATTTTATCTGAATTGCTTTTCAAATTTTTTAGAAGTTCTTCTACTTTCCCGATTGTTTTACAGAGAGTTTCATCCTTTTTATTTTCTAAAAGATATTTTTCTGCTTTAACTTTGGTTTTTGTTAATTCAGATTGTTTTTTCAAAAAAGTAGTAATTGTATTTTCGATTGTAAATATCTCTTTTGTTTTGCTTTTAAAATCATTTTGAGAATCTTTCAAATTTCTGTTTTTTTCAGTGATTGTTTCCAATAATTGAATTGTCTTGATTATCTTTGGTTTCAATTCTGTAAATTCCAGCGAGATTGATTGAAGTTTATTATCATTTGCAATTAACTCTTCTTCTTTTTTCTTTGCACCGGAAATTATGGTTGGAAGATTTACCAGCAAAGGTTCGATCTTTGAATGTAGGATTTCAATCTCTTTCCTTATATTTTTCAGTAATTGATAATCGGTTTCCAAAGGTTGAAGTTCTAATGCTTTTTCCAGAGTTTCAAGATCTTTTTGTGCTTCTTCAAATTTCTGATTCCAGTTGTCAAAAAGCTTTTCATTTGCTTGCAGAGCTGTTTTCAAATCATCTATTTCTTTATAATAATTCAGACTGTTTTGGATTTCGGATAATTGTTCTTCATATTGTTTTTCTTCTTTTACAAGTTCTTTATGAGTATTTTTTATTTCATTCAATTCTTCTTTTGTTTTGAGATTAATTCGTTCAGCATCTGCTTTCAAACTATCTAAATCCGTTTTCTTCTTTTTGGTTTTCTCATATACTTTTCGTGAAATTTCGGAATAAATCTCCGTCCCTGTCATTTTCTCAAGAAGCTCTGCCCTGTCGTGTTCTTTAGATTTCAAAAAAGCAGCAAAAGAACCTTGAGCCAACATCATTGATCGTGTAAATTGATTGAAATTCAAACCGGTTATCTCTGTAATTTGAGGAACAACTTTTGATTTGAATGTTTCAATGATTTTATTGGAAGTTACATTATACAATTCAACTTTTGCCGGTTGTAATTTACCTTTCCCTTTTTTGGCATATCTCAGAAAAAATCCAGAGCGGTAAATAGTCTCTCCAGCTTCAAATTCAACTTCTGCGTTGCATTCATAAGTATGACGGGACATTATCTCTTCGACATCTTTTTCCAGACGGGGAGTTTTGTGATAGAGAGCAAGACAAATAGCATCAAGAATAGTTGTTTTTCCTGAACCTGTTGCTCCGGTGATTGCAAAAATTCCACATTCGGAGAACGGCTTTTCAGCAAAATTTATTTCAAAATCACCTTTGAGAGAATTTAGGTTTTTGAATTTTAGAGAATTAATTTTCACCTTTTTCTCCATAAATTTCATTGAGAGTTTCATTGAACATCTGGAAAAGTTCCGATTTCGTTTCTTCATCAAATTCAGATTGTTCTGCTTCGAGACGCTTTTTGAAAACATCAATCACGCTAATCTCCGAAAGAGGAATTATCTCTTCTGTTCCCATCAACTGCTTTCTGAAATTGCCTTTGACATCAATGATTCTGAATATTTTTAGTTCCGAATTCTCAACAAAAGTTGAAATTGTAGAAGATAAATCACCTTTGTATTCATCTTCAATTATATGAATTTCCAGCCAAATCTCTTTTTGGATTTTTATAAGTTCAGCAATTTGTTCTTCAATCTCTGTTAATGAACCTTTTATCTGTTTGAGAATTCTAGACACCGGAATTTCAATTTCGCTGATTTCCTGATTTGAGCAATCATAAATAATCACTTGTTTGGGATGCGAAATTTCACCAAAACTGAGTGGAATAGGAGAACCGGAATAACGGATTTTGGAATTGTTTCCAACTATCTGTGGTTTGTGAAGATGCCCCAGAGCAATATAATCGAATTCTTCTGGAAATGATGTTACCGGAAAATAGCTCAGGCTTCCTACATAAATATCACGAATACCTTCGGAAGTTGAACCACCGACAGTGAATAAGTGACCTGTGGCAATTATCGGAACTTTCAGATTTTTCTTTGAGCGGATTGTAAGAGCCTGCTCCTTTATCAGATTATAATGTTCTTTGATTCCATCCATCAGTTTTTGGCTCTTTTCGGAATAACTTTCTCCGGCAATAGATTTTCTGACATCACGATCATTTAGAAAAGGGACTGCACAAATTATTGCTGTCGGATTTCCGTTATCATCTTTTGTGATAATAATTTCATCTTCCGGATTTTCTGTTATTCCACCAATTACGTGAACATTTAATACCGAAAGAATATCTCGCGGAGCGTTCAAGGTTGAAACAGAATCATGATTTCCACCAATAACCACTACATCTCGGCAACTTTCTATCTGCGATATTTCCATCAGAAATCTGTAATACATTTGCAAGGCATAATTCGGAGGAGTTCCGGTATCAAATATATCTCCGGCAATTATGAGCAGATTAATTTCCTCATTTATTATCAAATCTCTGAGCCAATTTAAGAATGACTGATGTTCCTGTTTTCTATCAGCAAACATCAGATGCTGACCGAGATGAAGATCAGCAGTGTGGAGTAGTTTCATATTTTGTTACCGTTTCCGTTTTTACTTCAATTTTCTAGAACGATTAAGGTGAGTTGTAAAAAAATATGGCGAAGCGGTTTTTTTATCAACTTGACTGATATGTTATCCAAAATTTTCATTTTTTTCTATGGATTTAAAACTATTTTCAAGTTGATTTTTTTGTCGTCCTTAACGCACTATGCATAAGTTGCGCGCAAAAGCATCTTGGATTTGTTTTAAATTGTGTATATTTATCGTCATTTTAGCTCTGAAATTCCCCCTTGGAATGTCAGTTTGAAGCCTTTGTTAGCATTTGAATTCGTCCCTCAACAACCCATAAACAACATGATCAACATATCTATCGTAGAGCTTCTCAGCCTGTCGAATTACTCCTTCATTCTTAAAACCTAGACGCTCTGGTATAGCTCTACTTGGAATGTTCTTAACAGCACAATGGATTTCAACTTTCTGCATCGAATAATATTCAAAGCCAAGTTTGATTAAATCTGTTACAACTTGGGTCATAATGCCATGCCCATTATAGTCCTTAGCGAGCCAATAACCAATATGTCCAATACCATTTGCATGATCAATTTTATTGAAGTCTAAAACACCGGCTATTTTGCCTTTGTAGAATATTATTTCTGGTACACCTTCCGATTTCTGAAATCTTGATAACTGATGTTGTAGAAATTTATTGGTATCATCCTGATTGTGTATGTTATCTAACCACGGAAGCCATTTTTTTAAAAACTCCCTGTTATTTTCAGTGAGCTTATATAGTTCCTCAGCATATTGTGGTATAGTAATACTTACTTTTATATCTGTTGTAATTTGTCTAAAAAACACTCTCATATCCTTTCATAGTGCTAACAAAGCAATAAATTGCGAAGTTCGCAGTATAATATCCTTATAGAATAATCCTAATCTACAAATTTGCCTAATTACAAAATAATCAAATCTATGTCAAATTAAAACCGAATTATAACGAATACATAAAAATCTACAGCTTTTTATTTGACATACAAAATGAAATTTCAATTATGCGAATTATTATTTGCAAAAATCAATAGAACATAATTTGATTTACGAAAGATATCTTATATTATATAGAATTTGCAATAATGAAATAAGTTTACAAAAAAAGGAGAATCAGAAAATGTTAAAAAATCCAATCATTGAAACTATGATGAATCGAAAATCAATTCGTAAATATTCTGATAAATTACCTTCAAATGAAGAACTCACAACAATTGTTCAAGCCGGACAGCAAGCTCCATTTGCTTATCAACTTTGCAGCGTACTTTTATCACGAAAGAAAAATAAAAATCCTTTTGGATCACCATGGCTTTTCACAATTTGTCTTGATGCCAATCGCTTAGAAAAAATCATGGCTCAGAGAAATTGGAAAGTTGCTTCCAATGATATTGCCTTTTTAATTTTTGGTATTCAAGATGCTTCTTTGATGGCGGAAAATATGGTAATTGCTGCTGAAAGTCTCGGATTAGGCAGTTGTTTCATAGGAAGTACACCTTATATAGCAAAGAGTATTATCAAAAAATATAAATTACCAAAACGAGTTTTTCCAATTGTTCAATTAACCATGGGTTATCCTGCAGAAGATCCAACAACACGTCCTCGCTATCCACTGGAATTCACTTTATTTGAGGATAAATATCCTGAATTTGATGAAAATATCATAAACAAAGCAATGACTGAAATGGACGAAGGATATCTTGATCAAGAATATTATCGTTGTGCTAATTTCATGATACCTTTGGAAGGAGATCGTAAAGAGACTTTTGATTTTACGAATTACAGCTGGACAGAGCACATTTCTCGTAAAGCGGGACAATGGGATCCCTTTCCTGACGATTTAGTGGAGCAATTAGCAGCTTGTGGTTTTCATATTCCAGTGAAACAAAATAAGTACAATGAAAACTGAAAACTGCCTGATTAAACTTGGGATAAACATATCAAAACTGAAAGCTCGTGGTCTCATTAAATTTGAGGAAGCAACTGAACTGGAAATTATTGAAACCGATACCGATGGTCGTAATTACTTGCTCACACCTCAAGCTGCTACGGCTTGGAGAATGCTTCGCAAAAAAGCAGAAGCAGATAAAATTTCAATCTATATTGTTTCCGCATTTAGAAGTATCTCTCTTCAAGAGAAAATTATTCGCAAAAAGCTCGATGATGGAATCAAAATTGATGAAATCTTAAAAGTATGTGCTGTTCCTGGCTATAGTGAACATCATACTGGATGTGCAGTGGATATTGGCACCTTAAACCTAAAACCTTTGGAAATTGATTTTGAAACAACAAAAGCTTTTTTCTGGCTCACTAAGAATGCAAGGAAATTTGGATTTTCACTTTCATATCCAAGAGGAAATAAATTTGGTTATCAATATGAGCCTTGGCATTGGTGTTTCAAAGAGCAACCTTAGCTAATTTTGATTATTGGAAATAAAAAATTGTTTATATGATGTTTCTGTTGATTAATAAAAGAAGGCATATATAAGCATTAACCTCTTAATATATTA
>JAIORE010000413.1 GCA_021108315.1 Candidatus Cloacimonadota bacterium | reverse complement strand
CTATTGAGGAATTGCCATTAGAACATTGTTGAAATAACTTTTTTGTATTGCACCCTTTCATAGTGTAAGGAATTTGTACCAATGTAAAAGTTGTAAATATCAGGCTTCTGTAACATCCGGTACAATAATGCATAGAACACGAACTCCATTAGTAAAGTGGTTTTGGATGATCTTTCTGCTAAGTAGCGATAAACGAGGAATTTCCACTCTTGAGGTAGCTAAAAAACTTGAATTAAGATATGCTACTGCTTGGGAAATTCTGCATAAGATTCGTAAAGCTATGTCCGATCGCGATAGCAAATATATGCTTGCCGGAGTAATCGAGATGGATGAAACATTTATTGGAACTTCTTCTAAAGGTAATAAGAAGAAAGGTCGTGGTTCAGATAAAGTTCCCGTTGTTGTATCCGTATCAACGGTAGGAGATAAAATGCTATTTGCAAAAATGCAGGTGGTTGAATCAGTTGATAAAAAAGAAATTGAAAAAATTGTTTCGAATACTATTCCTAAGGGTGAAACCATAAAAACTGACGGATTGCAAGTGTATAAGTTTCTCGAAACTATTGGTTATAAACATCACCGAGAAGTAATTTCAGGTTCTGGTATGAAAGCTCATGATTTGTTGAAATGGATACATATTATTGCAAGTAATGTGAAAGCATGGATAAATGTCACGTTTCACGGAATAGAGAAGAAGCATTTACAAGCTTATTTAAATGAATTCTGCTATCGTTTGAATAGGAGATTTTTTGAAGGTCAGATCTTTGATCGGCTATTAAATGCATGTGTTCTTTCAAAAGGAATCACTTATGCGGAATTAATAGGATAGTCATTTTTTATTATTATAACAAATCAGTGTAAATCTGCGTTAAAAAATATAAAAAAGATTCCTTTTTATGACAAACAAACATTGAATTCCAAACAATCAAATACGGTGGAAATTATGGAAGAAAGAAGTACGATTTTGGATGAAATAGAAATTGAAAGAATTTTGAAACGATTAGCTTATGAAATTTTTGAAAAAAATAAAGGATTTAAAAATATTTGTTTGATTGGAATCAAGAGTCGGGGAGTTCCGATGGCAAATTTTATTACTAAATTCTTGGGAAATACCGAAAATGTAAAAATACCAGTAGGAATACTTGATATTACATTTTATCGTGATGATTTGTCTAAAGTTGCAGATAAACCTGTGTTTAACAGTTCAGAATTAAATCTGAATATTGAAGACAAAATTATAATCTTAGTTGATGATGTTTTATATACTGGAAAAACAGTTCATGTGGCGACCATTTTTTTACTTAAGCAAGGAAAACCAGAATCAATTCAACTTTGTGTTCTTATCGATCGTGGACATCACAAATTACCGATAAGTGCTGATTTTGTTGGAAAAGTCGTTCCTACAAAATGTAATGAAGTAATCAAAGTGAATCTAAAGGAAATAGATAATCAGGAAAATGTGAAAATATTCTTGAATTAAGTACAAGCAAAAGAAGATTTTCGACACAGACAAACACAGACTAAAAGACGACAAAAAATGAAGAGAAAAGATAAACCTTACCTCAATCCTCTTCTGCAAGGAGAGGAAATTCCCTTCTCTTTGCAGGAGAAGGGATTAGGGGATGAGGTCGCTTTTCTAATTTGTTCAAAAACTCCTATGTTAGAAATTTAGATTAAAGAATGACAAAAAGAATTTATGAAAAAATATATCGGAGCAATAGATCAAGGTACTACGAGTACCAGATTTATATTGTTTAACCAAAAATGTCAAATTATTGCCTCTTCACAGAAGGAACACAAACAGATTTTTCCAAAGCCCGGATGGGTTGAACACGATCCTCTTGAAATTTGGCAAAATACTAAAGAAGTAATTTCAAACACATTAAAATCTTCAAAAATTAACACAAATGAAATTACAACAATTGGTATAACAAATCAGCGAGAAACCACTGTTGTCTGGGATAAATTCACTGGAAAACCTTTTTATAATGCTATCGTTTGGCAGGATATTCGCACAAATAACATCTGTGAAAAATTGAAATCACATGAAAAACTTATCAAATCAAAAACAGGATTACCAATTGCTACTTATTTTTCAGCAACTAAAGTCAAATGGCTTTTAGAGAATATTATAGAACTGAGAAATAAAGCAGATAAAGGTGAAGTACTTTTTGGAACAATGGATACTTGGATTGTGTGGAATCTTACCGGTGGTGTGAATGGTGGAATTCATATCACAGATGTTACAAACGCCAGCAGAACAATGCTGATGAACTTAGAAACTTTAGAATGGGAAAAAAAACTTTTAGAGATATTTGATATTTCTTCCAATATTTTACCTAAAATTGTATCATCATCAGAAATTTATGGGAAAACAAAAATCAATAATCTGAATGATGTTCCAATTTCAGGAATTCTTGGAGACCAGCAAGCAGCTTTGTTTGGACAAACTTGTTTTGAGAAAGGAGAAGCAAAAAATACTTATGGAACAGGCTGTTTTATGCTGATGAATACTGGTAATAAACCTGTTTATTCTTCAAATGGATTAATAACTACGGTCGCTTATAAAATAGGTTCACAGAAAGTAATATATGCTCTGGAAGGCTCAATTGCAATTGCCGGTTCGCTTATTCAATGGTTTCGCGATAATCTTGGTTTGATAAAA
The DNA here is from genome assembly GCA_021108315.1 of Candidatus Cloacimonadota bacterium. Taxonomy (GTDB): domain Bacteria; phylum Cloacimonadota; class Cloacimonadia; order Cloacimonadales; family TCS61; genus JAIORE01. The sequence continues at coordinate 19,648 of JAIORE010000413.1, read as the reverse complement.
GAATCGGCTGAAATAAATGAATTAGCTTCTTCTGTTGATGATAATGGAGAAGTATATTTTGTGCCAGCCTTTTCAGGACTTTTTGCTCCTTATTGGAATTCCGGAGCAAGGGGAGCAATTTTTGGAATCACTCACTTTACCACAAAAGGACACATAGCCCGAGCTGTTTTGGAATCTGTAGCATATCAAGCATTTGAGATTTTAGAGATTATGCAAAGCGATTCCGGTTATCCTATTTCAGAATTAAAAATTGATGGTGGAATGACTGCAAGTGAACTTCTAATGCAATTTCAAGCTGATATTTTAAATATGCCAATTGTAAAACCTAAAATTTCTGAAACAACTGCTCTTGGAGCGGCTTATGCTGCCGGATTAGCAGTTGGTTTTTGGAAAAATATGAATTCTCTTAAAAATATATTGAAAACTGATAAAACTTGGTTTCCTCAAATGGATTCTCAAAAAAGGAAAAAGTATCTTGATAAATGGAAAAAAGCTATTGAACGTTCAAAAGACTGGGAGTAAAAATGGATTTCACAAAACATCATCAACCTTTTTCAAATGTTTCCCAAAACGATATTGGAATTCTTCTGATTCACGGATTTACCTCGACCACTTCGAGCATGATGTATCTCGCAGAACAGTTTTCCAAAGAGGGCTATAATGTTGAACTTCCACGTTTGAGTGGTCACGGAACTCATTGGCAAGATTTGGATAATGTTGTATTCGAAGATTGGATCAATGATTTGGAAGAAGCTTTAGATATACTAAAAAAACGCTCTTCTAAGATATTCCTGTGTGGACTTTCACTCGGAGGGGCTTTAGCTGTTAGGCTTACTCAGAAGCAAAACTTTTTTAAGGGAATTATTCTCATCAATCATGCTTGTGTATTTACAAATCCAAAATTCTGGTTTGTTCCTATCTTGAAACATATTATTCCTTCAGTTCCGGCAGTTGCTAATGATATAAAAGATCCGAATTCAAAAGAGATAGCCTATACAAAAACTTCTTTAAAAGGTTTGTTTCAATTATTAAGATTAATAAAAACTATTAAGAAAGACCTTTTTAAAATCACTTGTCCAATCCTGATCTTTAAATCAAAAGAAGATCATGTAATTCCGATTAAAAGTGCTACTTATACAATGAAGATGATTAATTCCAAGCAAAAAGAATTGATTTGGTTAGAAAATTCTTATCATGTAGCAACTTTAGACTTTGATAAAGATGTTATTATGAAGAAAAGTATAGAATTTGTTAGGCAATTAAGTAAGTAGTTTATTATTCTATCTAATTCTCAATCCGCCTGCTGGCAAAACCGAAATGAAGCAGGGGCTTCTTGAATCAGCATGTTCCCAAGCTGGGGCTTGGGAACAAGGATAGTGATTTAATTTAAATTACTAATTGCTACATACAGCATCAGTTATTTGTTCTTTACAAAAATCCAATACAAAAAAAATTAACTTAGAGGTAAAAAATGCGAGTATTAGTAATAATTCCTACTTATAACGAATCAGAAAATATTTCAGCAATTATTGATCAAGTTTTAGGGCTTTCAAAAAACTTGGAAGTACTAATTGTTGATGATAATTCACCAGATGGAACTGCAAATATTGTAACAGAAAAAAAGCAAAATAATCCCAAAATTCACTTATTAAAAAGAGAGAGAAAGCTTGGACTTGGTTCTGCTTATGTATTTGGATTCAAATATGCAATCGCAGAAAATTTTCAATATATTTTTGAAATGGATGCCGATTTTTCACATAATCCTAAAATGATTCCAATCATGCTGGAAGCAGCTCAGAATAACGATCTAATTATTGGCTCGAGATATCTTGATGGTATAAATGTGGTAAATTGGCCTTTGAAAAGATTAATTATTAGCTATTTTGCTGCCAAATACGTTAAATTGATTACAGGTATGCCTATAAATGATCCTACGAGTGGTTTTAAATGCTTCAGTAAAAAAGTTTTAGAGAGTATTGATCTTGATTCAATCATAGCTGATGGATATTCATTTCAAATTGAGATGAACTATCGAGCTTGGATAAAGAAATTCAAGATCAAAGAAATTCCTATTGTATTTACAGATCGTGCTAATGGCACTTCAAAAATGTCAAAAAAGATTATTAGAGAAGCTATTTTTGTGGTTTGGAAATTAAAAATTTTAAAACTTCGGGGTAAACTTTGAAATCAGAAATAATCTCAAATTTAGAAATAAAAAAATTAGTATATAAAGGTTATGGATTAACATTTGCTGAAGATTCGACGATATTTGTAAAACAGGCAATTCCCGGACAAATTATCGAAGCAAAAGTCATTGCTGAAAAAAATAAAATAAAGTTTGCCTTAGTCGAAAAAATTATTAAAGAATCTGAATACAAACAGATTGTAGATTGTAAGGTTTTTGGAAAGTGTGGTGGATGTGATTGGCTTCATATCAGATATGACAAACAATTGAAAGAAAAAGAAAATATCATAAAAGAAGTTTTTAATTTCGTCTCACCAGAAAAATTTCAATCAATCGTTTCTTCAAAAAAAAATAAGAATTACCGAAATAAAGTTTTTTTCCCAATTAGTAGTTATAATGAAAAACCGAGAATTGGGATTTTTGCCAGTAAGTCGCACAAAGTTATTACACATGAATCTTGTGAACTGATTCCTCATATTTTTGATCAAATAATTCTTTATATCATTTCTTATATTGAAGCATCAAATGAGAAAATTTACAATGAAAAGCATCATTCCGGTAATTTGCGTCATATAGGTTTTCGTATTTCAGAAAAAACAAGTGAAATTATTGTAATATTAGTAACTAAAAATCGTAAATTAGCTTTTAGTAAGCAACTTGTCAATACGCTTGTTAGTAATTTTCCACAAATATCAGGAATTATTCAAAATATTAATTCTCACAAAGGAAATACAATCCTAAGTAACGATGAGAAGATTCTATTTGGTAAAAATTATTTTTATGATTCTATTGGCGATAAAAATTATAAACTCAATTATATGTCTTTTTTTCAAATAAATAACGAAATAGCTAAACAACTATTTGATTTTATCAAAAAAAATGTAAAAAAAAATGATAATGTTTTAGATGCTTTTTGTGGAGTTGGGGCAATTGGAATTTATATTGCCGATAAAGTTAATTATGTTATTGGCATTGAATCTAATCAAAATGCTATAGATGATGCCATTTTCAATGCAAAATTAAACAATCTTACTAATATTGAATTTATCCAAGGAAATGTTGAGGATACTTATTCTAATTTTAAAGATACAACGACCTTTGATGTAATGATCTTAGATCCTCCCCGTAAGGGTCTTGATAATCAGTTGATATCATTGCTCGAAAAAAATAAACCCCAAAAAATTATATACACAAGTTGCGATCCTCTTACTCAAAAAAGAGATATCAAGAATATCTTAGATTTAGGATATCAACTCAAAAAGATAAGATCTTTTGATATGTTTCCACATACTTTTCATATTGAAAATGTTGTCATTATTGAAAAAATATGAAATTGTTTTTCTTTTCTCTTTTACTTTTACTTATATCCTGTTCCGATTTAACTTCAACCGAAGATCTTGATAAAAGTAGATTAAATGATATATTCGATACTATCAAAACGGGTTTTTATGAAAATGATAGTGATCTAATTATGAAAACTTATCATCAAGATTTTTTGCATAATGAAAATGATTTCAATGCCGAAAAATTAATTTGGGGAATTCGGGTTGTGAATTACGATCAGATTGCTATAGAAAATCTGGAATTCAGTATCCATGAAAATTGGGCAAGTGCTAATTTCAGACTAATATTTACTTATAATGATGAAGAAACTGTCTTTGATGAACCATCAGAAGAGCTGGGAGATTTATCATATTTTTATAAGGAATTTGATACATGGTTTGTATGCGGGAAAGATTTTTTTGAAAAAATAGATTCATAGCCCAAAACATAGTTGACAACATAAAAGAAATAAAGATCATAACTCTATGAATTGATTAAAAAATCAACGTTGAAAGACGCTGATAAATATGTAAAAAATATGATAATATAATATTTTTTTATCATAAAAAATCTGTGTTTATCTGTGTTAAAATAAAAAACATTGAAATTCAGATACAACTAATCAAAAATGAAATTGGATTTTCTTAATTGAGCATAATTGTTTTTTATTCTTTGCAAAGTTAATCAATTGAATAGTACAACTTGATAAGGAGTTTGTTTTGAAGAAAATATTAGTAAATAGATCAAAAGATCTGCAGACAGATATAGATAGTTATCTTGATAGAGTTGAAGAGGGTTCTTTGATTTTTTTTGAAGGAGTTAAGTGTTATCTAAGAAATAAAATGGAACGTTTTGATAGATTGTATAGTGATATTTCATTATTAGAGACAGATGCTGATCATTTAAGACGTGATATAAAGCGTAAACTATATACTTTCATGCTTATTCCAGAAGCTAGAGGTGATGTACTTGGTTTGCTGGAAAACTTGGATAATGTGATAGATATTGCAGAAAAAGTACTAGAACAATTTTCAATTGAAACTCCTGAAATCCCTGATTTTCTCTTAGATGATTTTGAAGAACTTGCCGATCTATCAAGTAAAGCTGTAAATGAATTGGTGAAAGCATCTAGAGCTTTTTTTAAAGAAAACAAAATTGTTAGCAACTACATAAATAAAATTCATTTTTACGAACATCAAGCAGATGGAGTTGAAGAAAGTATTAAACGCAAAACGTTCTCTTCTGATAAAATCACAAGGTTTAGTAATCGAGTACATTTAAGGTATTTTACAGAGAAAATAGCATCTGTTTCTGATGAAGCAGAATCTGTAGGTGAACGTTTATCGGTTTATGCTATTAAAAGAGGTTTGTAGTTAGTGGTTGATGGTTGATAGTACTGATTATATGTTTTTTGTATAAAAAAACCGACTTTGTCGGAAAGCACTAAGACATTAAGGTGATAATTTATGCTAATTTTCCATTTTTTTTGTCCCCCCTCAACATATCTATATTTTAGATACTTACAGAACTCAAAACTTGAAAAATCCAGAGTAAAATACTATCCGATAAAAAAAGACCGATTTTTACAAATCGGTCTTTTAATTTTATTGAAAATTTTAAAACCAAGCTTTTGTAGCCTTAATTAATTTTTTTAGAGTGACTTTGCTTTTTTCAATATCTTTTATAACTGAAGAAGATGGATTTTTGGTGAGAGCAGTATTTAAATATTCCATAGATTTCAGGAAATCTTTATGTGCAGATGCTTTTAATTTATCCCGTTTGATTACAGCTTTATTAGCTTCCTCACCATAAAGACCCGGAATTTTCTCTTCCAATTCAAGAAACTGCTCATATTTTTTATAGCCAATTGATTGGTAGATTCTAGCAAGAATTTTATATGGTTCTGGAGAACTATCATCAATTTGAATTGCACTTTCAGCTTCAGTTTTTGATTTATTAATTTCATCATTTGCAAAATAAACATCTGCTAATCTATTATATACTTTGGGGTTTTCTGCATCTATATTTTTCAGTGATATCAAAACTTCAATTGCTTCTGGAAGTTTATTAGTGATTCTAAGGGCACCAGCGAGATTAAAATAAGCAGTTTTGTTTTCAGGTTGTTCTTGAATCATTTTTTTATACTGAATAATAGCACTATCCAATTTGCCGGCTTTATGATAACATTTTGCTAATTTTTTTTCCAAACTCTCATCATCTGGGAAAAAAGTTATTGTTTTTTCAAAATAAGGGATTGCTTCTTCAAATTCTTCAAGGTCGGTATAAAGTAGAAGAGCTACTTCTTTGTAGGCTTCTGAATAATCTTCATCAATTGCTATTGCATTATCAAATGCTTCTTTGGCATTTTCAAATTCTTCTATATCATGATAGATTCTACCAATTTTTAACCATATCTCTTTATTATCTTCTATTTCAGACATTTTTTCTAAAGTTGCGATTGCTTCTTCATAATTTTCTGTTTGGAAATATGTAATACTCAGATAATTAAGAAGATCCAAGTTATTTGGATCAATTTCTAAACCTTTATTATAATATTGAATTGATTTTTCATAATCAGGTTCATCTTTTTTAAAGTTTAGTAAGCCCAAATAAAAATTTGGTTCAATTTTGCTATCGTCAATCTCTAAGATTTGTAAAAAGATTTCTTCCGCTGAATCATAATTTTGACTTTTGAAATGTTGAAGTGCAATTCCCAAAAGTTTATCTGCTTCTCCATGTGAAAATTCTTCAAGTTTGTCTAACAGATTTTCTTGAAATGCTTTCACTCTCTCAGTAGTAGATTTTGTTACATTGAAAGATATTTGTGTTACATTATCAGATTTTTTTGACCATAAATTAGCAATTATTTTAAATTCTGAAGAAGTAAGAGATTGAACATTTCCCCATATTACGATATCAGCACCTAATTGATTTCCAATAATAGAAATATCTTGTTTTCCTAAAAAGAATATATTAGTATATCCTGCTTTTTTAATACTTTTAGATACTATTTTTTTATCAATAAGCTCATACTCATCATAATCACTAAAGATCTTTTTTAAATCTCTATTCATGATTGCTTTCGAAACGTAATCACTTGCTTTATCAGATTTTTCAAAATCAAGCACAGCTACTTTCTCAATAGCAAAAAGAAATGAGTTTATGATTAACATAAATAGGAATACTACAATCAATCTTTTCCAGAATTTTGCTTTTAAATCTTTCGAATATAACATGTTTCCTCCATTAGGCTTACTTTTTCAATTTTTTCGCACTTTTCAAAAGTACATCTTATTAGGCAAGTTTTTTTTGATAATGTTTTCTATTAGTTTTTTGAAAATTTTATTTCTCTTTTCTAAATTAAATATCAATAGATTCGACATTGCACAAAATATTTGCAATTTTCAGTTTTTTTCAATCATATATTTTAAAATAATATAACGAATTATCAATTAAATGTTACATCACAAGAACTTAACGAGATAGTTAAGGATAGTTTCATTTTTTTGATTTGATGAATTTTGCCAATAATTTTCTCAGATGAATTCCAGTATTAGTTGCTCTGGAAAGAGAGTGTCAATTGATATTATCCAAAATAGGGAAATGTTAAGTAATAATAGATTTAATTTGAAAATGTATCTTTCATTACAATAACCAACAATTTCCAATATCTTAATTTTTTCTTTTACGCCAATTCTTACCTCTGTGTTTTTGAGATGAATCTTGGCTAGATTTTTCTTTACCTTTTGCTTTAACAACCAATGGTTTTTTATCTCGACCTTTATTTCTGAAAACTCGAATTACTTCTTCTGCATCTTCAAAAGGTAAATTTGCAAAAGAGAAATTATCATAAACTTGCACATCATTAATATTGCGCGATTCAACCATTGCTTTGTCCTTGATCATATCTACTAATTTTCTGGCTGACATACCATCCTTTCTTCCCAAAGCTATAAAAAGGCGTGTTTTCCCTTTTAAATCTGGGGAGAAACTTCTACGACTGTTTCTTTGTCTTGTACGACTAGGTTCGATTATCTCAACGTATTTATCTTCTGAAAAATCATCCTTATAAGCATGTGATAAAAGAGCTGCAATCACTTCATCCGGTTTGAAATCTTCTAATAATTTATCAGCTACTTTTTTATTTTCAAAATACTTTTCAGAATGAATAATTGTTTTTATTTCTTCAACTATTATATTTCGTTTCATATTGATAAGGTCTTTTATTTTGGGAAGTTTTTCTTTTCTAATCTCTACATTTGCGAATTTCTGTATATTCATTAAACGCCTGTATTCTGATGGAGTAATAAATGTTATTGCAGTACCTTGTTTTCCTGCTCTTCCTGTTCTACCAATTCTATGAACGTAAGCTTCAGGATCATAAGGAATTGCAAAATTTATTACGTGAGTGAGATCATTAATATCTATACCACGCGCAGCTACATCCGAGGCTACTAATATTGTTGTTCTTTTCTTTTTGAAACTGTTCAGAGTTCGTTCCCTCTGATGTTGAGAAATATCTCCATGCAGACCCGCTGCATCATATCCCCGATCAGAGAGTTTATTGCTAATGCTATCTACATCTAATTTTGTTCTACAAAAAATTAGACCATAAAATTCTTTTTCAATATCAATAATTCTGCATAAAGCCTCAAATTTATCAGATGAATTTACTTCAAAGTATATCTGATCAGTTAAATTAACAGTAAGTTGCTCAGATTTTACTTTGAGTAACTCATATTCTCCCATAAAATTCTTTGCTAAATTCACAATTCTGTTTGGCATTGTAGCAGAAAAAAGCAATACACGCTTTTCGGAGTTTGTTTTCGATAAAATTAACTCAATATCTTCAATAAATCCCATATTTAGCATTTCGTCTGCTTCATCAAGCACCATAAAAGATATTTCATCAAGTGTTAATGTTTTACGTTTTAGATGATCAATAATTCTACCTGGTGTTCCCACTACGATTTCCACCCCTTGCTTTAATCTACGAATTTGATTATCAATAGATTGTCCACCATATACAGGCAAAATACTAATTCTTCGTGAACCTTTATAAGAGTTCATTTCATCTACAACTTGAATGGCAAGTTCACGAGTAGGAGCAAGAATTAAAGCTTGAACTTCTTTTTTGCCAGTCTGTATCTTTTCGATGATAGGAAGTCCAAATGCTGCTGTTTTTCCTGTACCGGTTTGAGCTTGACCCACAATATCTTTATTACAAGACAATAATAGTGGAATTACCAAAGCCTGAATTGGAGTTGGCTCTTCAAATCCTTTTTTAGTGATAGCTTTTAATGATTCATCATTTAAGCCAAGTTCGTTAAAATTTTCTGAATGTTTCATTTTATTTCCTTAATAATATATTCTTTATGAATTTATCACTTAAACTAATTAGTTTGATATTTAATGATATGCTAGAATATTCATTTAAATGTATAGATAAAGAGAATTTATTCAGTTGCTATATTTTAGCAAGAAAAAAAAGAATAATTACTTCTTAATGATTTCTATTTCTTTTATTTATATGAATTTAGTTAAAACAAATAATCTATTTCTAAAATTTGTTTAATATAAAGAATTTTCAATAATAATTGTTATATCATGTATGAATCTAAGATACAAATTTTCATAATAAAATCAAAATTTGCTATGATATAATTTTATAGAATAATAATTTGACAAAACAAATTGATATTAAATTGATGTTTTTTCTTAATATATGGAAATAGAAATTCTAGTATTTAAAAAAGGAAGAAGTTATATGAATAATGGTTTTGAGCTAAGCTTAGCCTTGTTAATATTTCATAATATTAAGAATTTTTCACAACAAATCAAACAAGATTTTGAAATCTATACATTAAGTAATTATAAAACAAAAACAAATAGAATTATATAAATAGTAAGGAGAAAGGATGAGCGAAAAAACTAAAATGGTGAAAGTGTACATAATGGGAGAGGCGTTTATGGTTCCTGCCGCTTCAACGATCATTATGGCTATCGAATATGCCGGATTTCAATTGAAGCGAGGAATAGGTTGCCGGGAAGGATTTTGCGGAGCTTGTGCGACTGTTTATCGAGAAAAAGGTGATTATAAACTCAAAGGCGGATTGGGATGTCAAACTGTCGTTTCTGATGAAATGTATATTGCTCAAATACCATTTGTTCCTGCTGAGAAACCATTGTATGATTTGAACGAACTTACTCCTGATCCCAGCACGTTTATGAAACTCTTTCCTAGTATTTATCGCTGTGTAGCTTGCAATACTTGCACAAAATCGTGTCCTCAGGATATTCAAGTGATGGATTATATTCAAGCTTTGATCAGAGGTGATATCAAACAAGCTGCCGAACTTTCTTTTGATTGCATTCGCTGTGGACTTTGTGCTCTGCGTTGTCCTGCCGAAATCGTACAATATAATGCTGGAACTTTGGCACGCAGACTCTATGGAAAATACTTGTCACCCAAAAGTCCTGAATTGGAGGATCGTCTTCAAGAAGTGAATGACGGAATTTATGATCAAGAGATTGATGAGATGATGACTATGGATATTAAAGATTTAACCAAAAAATATTTCGCTCGCGAAATTAAGATAACTTAATAAGGAGAGACAATGTATCCTGAATATATGATGGAATCTATCAATAAAGTGGAGAGAACCAGACCACAAAGACTTGAATTAGCAAGAAAACACGGTAAGATGATCTATCCTCGAATGTCGGAAGAAGAACGTGAAACCGTATTAAATAATTATCATCCTGATTACAAAAAAGAATCTCGTCGAGAAGTGCGAGTTGGACCGAACAAAGGTGAAATTCTCACTACAGAAGTAGCAGATATTTTTGAATCCTACGGAAGAGTGAATAAAGAGATGTTCAATTTTGACAAAGTAGATTATGAGACAGATGTTCTGATAATTGGAGCTGGTTCAGCAGGAATGGCAGCGGCTCTCATCGCTTCTGAAAAAGGCTCAGATGTTTTGATAGCAACGAAATTGAGATTAGGTGATGCCAATTCTATGATGGCTCAAGGTGGAATTCAAGCTGCCACCCAAAAGGATGATTCTCCGGCTACACATTACCTTGATGTGATCGGTGGTGGACATTTTGATAATAAACCGGAATTAGCGAAAGCCCTTGTAAACGATGCTCCGGAATCAATTAAATGGTTAGAAGAATTAGGTGTAATGTTTGATAAAGATGAAGACGGTTCAATGACCGTGAAATCCGGTGGTGGAACCAGTAGAAACAGAATGCACTCCACCCGTGATTATACCGGAGCTGGAATTTGTCGAGTGCTTCGTGATGAAGTCTTTAATAGACCGGAAAAAATCAAATATTTAGAATATTCTCCGGTTGTAGAGCTTCTTCTCAATGAGAAACAAGAAGTTTCCGGAGCAATTATATATCATTTGGATAACAAACAATATTCAATTATAAAAGCAAAATCAGTAATAATGGCTACCGGTGGTTTTGGAAGACTTCACATCAGAGGATTTGAAACTACAAACCATTATGGAGCAACTGCGGATGGACTTGTACTTACCTATAGAGTCGGTGCAAAAATGATGTTTATGGATTCTGTTCAATATCATCCTACCGGAGCGGTTTTTCCAGAACAAATCGTTGGTTTCTTGTGTACTGAGAAGATTAGGGCTTTGGGTGCTCAACCTGTAAATTGTGATGGAGAACTATTTGTTTACCCACTCGAACCGCGTGATGTGGAAGCATCTGCTTTCATTAGAGAAAGTCAAGGAAGAGATTTAGGTGTTAAAACTCCTGCCGGATTAGTTGGAATCTGGTTAGATACTCCTTTGATCGAAGATATTCTCGGTGAAGGAACTATTGAAAAAATGTTACCTGCAATGTTAAGACAATATGAAAGATTTGGAATAGATGTCAGGAAATATCCTATGCTGGTTTATCCAACCTTGCATTACCAAAACGGTGGAATTGAGATAAATGACAAATGTGAAACAAACGTTCCCGGATTATTCGTAGCCGGTGAAGCCAGTGGTGGAATCCACGGAAGAAATAGATTAATGGGAAATTCGCAACTTGATATTATTGTTTTTGGAAAAAGAGCTGGATTGCAAGCTTCAAATCGTTCAAATGATATTCAGAAAGTTGGAAAAGTTCATATGGATCATATTGAAAAGTACAATGCTGAAGTAGCAAAACTTCATTTACCAAAAAGTAAGATTGCTCCAATGATCTTGCCGGATTATATTCCTGATCATGTAAAAGCAAAACAACTTGTTTCTGAATATTCCGGTACGCTAATTTAAACATAGTGAATAACGATTCAATGAATAATTAATGATGAATAGTGAATAATTAGGAAGAAAATAGAATATAATAGCTTTAAATTATATTTTATCTTTTTCTCTGTGCTCTCTGTGGTAACATTTTTTATTCGTTGCTAAATATTTTAAAGAATAATTGGAGAATTTATGAAAATTCATGAATATCAAGCAAAAGAATTATTTCAAAAATATAATATTCCTACTCAAGGTGGGATAGTGATCGAAGATGCTACAAAAGCAGATGAAGCTGTTGATAAGCTCGGTGGAAACTTGTGGGTTGTGAAAGCTCAAGTTCATGCCGGTGGTCGAGGAAAAGGTGGTGGTGTAAAGCTTGCCAAAAACAAAGAAGAAGTTATTAAATATGTGAAGCAGATTCTTGGAATGACTCTTATTACAGCACAAACCGGTGAAGAAGGCATTCTTGTTAGGAAAGTATATATTGCCAAAGCAGAGGACATTAAAAAAGAATACTACTTTGGGATTGTTTTGGACAGAAATCTTGAGATGCCTGTTATGATAGCTTCCACAGAAGGTGGAGTAGAGATCGAAAAAATTGCTAAAGAATCACCTGAAAAGATTCATAAAGTAGCAATTGATCCTCAAATTGGAATATGTGATTTTCAAATTAGAGAATTGGCAAAAACCCTAAACTTTAATAAAATCGTTTCAAGAAGATTTTCATTATTTGCCCGGAATTTGTATCAATTTTATATGAATTCCGATGCTGAAATGGTTGAGATAAATCCTATGATATTAACTGATGATGATCAGCTTATTGCTTTGGATGCAAAAGTTAGTTTTGATGATAATGCTCTGGGAAGGCACAAAGACATTGCCGAAATGCAAGACTTTTTTGAAGAAGAAGAATCAGAAATTGAAGCTCATAAATATGGTTTGAATTATATTAAATTAGATGGGAACGTCGGTTGTATGGTGAATGGTGCCGGCTTAGCAATGTCCACGATGGATATTATTAAAGATGAAGGGGGAGAACCAGCTAATTTCTTGGATGTTGGTGGAAATGCAAATGCAGAAACTGTCGCCAAAGGATTTGAGCTAATTTTGAAAGATTCAAATGTGAAAGCAATTTTTGTGAATATTTTTGGTGGAATAGTACGTTGTGATAGAATTGCCAACGGTATTATTAAAGCAACTGAAATAACAGAAGTGAAAGTTCCTGTAATCGTTCGTCTTGAAGGTACTAATTCCAAAGAAGCTCTTGAAATACTGCGTAAAGTGAATATTGCTAATCTTATTTCAGCCAATGATCTGAAAGATGGAGCAAAAAAATCTGTCCAAACGGCAATTGGAGTTTAATATGAGCATTTTAGTAAATAAAAATTCAAAAGTAATTGTCCAAGGTTTTACAGGAAAAGAAGGTACATTTCACGCTCAAAATTGTCTTGATTATGGAACAAATGTAGTTGGTGGAGTAAGTCCGGGGAAAGGTGGTAAGATTCATTTGGGTAAACCTGTTTTTGATTCTGTAAAAGAAGCTGTTCAAGCTACATCTGCTGATGTTTCACTCATATTTGTACCTCCTATTTTTGCGTCAGATGCAATAATTGAAGCAGCATTTGCCGGAATCATAGTAATAGTATGCATTACAGAAGGAATTCCTGTAAAAGATGCAATGATTGCTAAAAAGATTGTTGAAAAGCATAATGCAGTTCTAATTGGACCAAATTGTCCGGGAATAATTACACCTGATGAAGCTAAAATTGGAATAATGCCGGGATTCATTTTCAAAAAAGGATCAATTGGGCTAATCTCAAAATCGGGAACTTTAACTTATGAAGCTGCTCATCAAGTAGCTCAAGTCGGATTTGGAATCTCTACAGCAATTGGAATTGGGGGAGATCCAATAATCGGATCAACATTCATTGATTTACTTAAATTGTTTAATGAAGATGATGAAACTGAAGCTGTGGTAATCATTGGTGAAATCGGTGGAGATTTAGAAATTCAAGCAGCAGATTATATCAAAAAATATTTCAAGAAACCTGTCGTTGCTTTCATTGCAGGTCAAACTGCTCCAAAGGACAAAAGAATGGGACATGCCGGAGCGATAATCTCTAGTGGTTCAGGAACAGCCCAAGAAAAAATGGATGCACTATCAGAAGCCGGTGTTTCTGTAGCAAAAAATCCAGCAATTATCGGTGAAACATTGAAGAAAATGATTGAAGAGAATTGCAAAAATATATAGTGTTACATTCTCAAGAAGAACTTGGGAATAAGAACGAAATGTGGGATAGCTAATCGGAATGTTAAATACAAACAATCGGAAGACCTAACGGACATTCCGATGTTTTATTAAAAGAGGAAAAATGAGAGAGATCAATGTAAAAGAAATTATTTCTGCCGTAAAAGACCTTTGTATTAATGCAAATTATTATCTCGGTGAAGATGTATTAAGCAAAATTAAGAAAATGCGAGAAGTAGAAGAATCGGACACTGCAAAAGATGTTTTGAGTATCTTACTGAAAAATTATGAATTAGCAGCCCAAGAAAAAATGCCAAGTTGTCAAGATACAGGAATTGCTGTTGTGTTCATCGAACTTGGACAAGAAGTTCATATCGTTGGTGGAGATTTTGTCGAAGCCATAAACGAAGGAGTAAGACAAGGTTACAAAGACGGTTTTCTTCGCAAATCTATGGTTGATGATCCCATAATTGAAAGGAAAAATACGGGTGATAATACTCCGGCAATTATTTACACAGATATTGTACAAGGCGATAAACTAAAAATAACAATTGCTCCTAAAGGTGGTGGCTCAGAAAATATGAGTGAAGTGAAAATGATGAAAGCTGCCGATGGAATTGAAGGGGTGATAGATTTCGTAGTTGATCGTGTTACCAGATCAGGTGGAAATCCTTGTCCGCCAATTATTGTAGGAGTTGGATTAGGCGGTAATTTTGAACAAAGTGCTTTACTTGCTAAAAAATCTTTACTCAGAAATCTTGATGAACCGAATCCAAATAAAAAATGGGCTGAACTTGAAGATCTACTTTTGAAAAAAATCAATAAAATTGGAATTGGACCACAAGGATTTGGCGGTAGAACTACTGCTCTCGCTGTTCTGGTCTTATCAAAACCTTGTCATATTGCATCAATGCCGGTAGCTGTGAATATTCAATGTCACGCTGCACGTCATAAAACTATTATTTTATAGAGGACAAAATTATGCCTAAAACTGTACATCTAACAACACCGTTAAAAAGCGAAGATATTATTGATCTTCATATCGGTGACCAAGTTTATATTTCCGGAACGATATATACAGCTAGAGATGCTGCCCATAAAAGATTGGTAAAACTTATTGAAGATGGGGAAGAGATGCCTTTTGATCTAAAAGGTCAGATAATTTATTATGTAGGACCTGCCCCTGCTCCTACCGGAAAACCGATTGGTTCTGCCGGACCTACTACAAGTTATAGAATGGATCCGTATAGTCCTATTTTACTTGAAAATGGATTAAAGGCAATGATTGGCAAAGGACCTAGAAGTACAGAAGTAATTGAATCTATGATCAAAAATAAAGCGATATATTTGGCTGCAATTGGAGGAGCTGCTGTTGTGATGGCTACCTCTATAAAAGAAGCTGAAATAATAGCTTATGAAGATCTTGGAGCTGAAGCTATAAGAAAATTGAGAGTTGAAGATCTGCCGTGTATTGTTGCTAATGATGTTAATGGTAATGATATTTATCAGGAAGGTGTTGCTAAGTATAAAAGAGATTGAAGAAAAGAGTAACCACGAATTTTCACGAATTTTCACGAAAAAGAAAAAAATCTCATTGTAAAGAACGAAAAAAATAATATTATTTGTATTCTTCTTGAGAGGAAAATCATACTTACTGAATTATATATTAAATAAGACACAAAAGTTTAATAAAAGGAATTCACCAACTTAATTAGCTATAAAAATTAAGGAAAAACTATTATGAATAACTATGAAAGTACAATTAAATTTTGGGATAAAAGATTTGGAAAAATATTATCAACTGATAAAAGATATGATCCAAGTAAACCTATGACAATTATAGAAATTGAAGAAGGTTTAAGATGGTTGATCAATGAAACTGATTCAATAATTGACTTTGGATGCGGAACCGGAAATATACTTTTTAGAAGTTTGTTTTTGGGTACAAAAAAAGCAATTGGAATAGATATTTCACGCAGAGCTATAGAACTGGCAAATGATACTTCAATAACAAATAAAATGGATACTAAAACTGATTTTAAAATTGGTGGTGTTGAACTTTTAAAAAAAATTGAAGATAATTCTATTGAGGTTGGAGCTTCATTTAATACTATAGATAATATTTTACCGGATGATGCAGTATTTGTTTTACAAGAAATGAATAGAATTTTAAAGAATAACGGTAAATTGCTTATAAAATTAAACGATGTTATTCCTAAAAAAGTATTTGATGAAGATGATTATTTTCAATTAATTTCAGAAAATTTTTATAAAGAGAAATCTGGCCTTTATTTTTGGAATTTAAGTGATTCTATATTTAAAGAAATTATTAATCCATATTTTGAATTAGTGAAGTATGTTGATGTTCCATTTCAAAAAACAAATTATAAAAATCGACTTTATTATCTTGAAAATAGAAAATAATTTCAATAAAAAATAAACAAAAATAAAAAATATTGGAGAAAAAAATGGAAAAGATAAAAATTGATCTTTCTAATCTAGACAATGTATTCCCTGAAAATTTTACTGAGGAGCAAATTGCGAAAGCAAAAACCTTATTCTTAAAACAATTATCTCTTTCTGCTCATAAATTTTACGGAGGAAAAATTCAAACTGTCCCAAAAGCTGGAGTTTTTGGATTCAATTGGTTCAATGTTTGGTATACTCCGGGTGTATCTAAAATTTCTACAACCATAAGAGATGATAATGATACTTCTTTTGATCTGATCAACCGTGGAAATTTAGTTGCTGTAGTTAGTGATTCCACGAGAGTTCTGGGTGATGGTGATTGTACTCCTCCCGGTGGATTGGGAGTAATGGAAGGAAAAGCTTTTTTGATGAAATATCTTGGTGGAGTAGATGCTGTACCACTTTGTGTAGATAGTAAAGATGAAAATGGCAAAAATGATCCCCAAAAAATAATTGATTTTGTGAAAATGTGCCAACATAGTTTTGGAGCAATAAATTTAGAGGATATTTCTCAACCAAATTGTTATAAAGTATTAGATACTTTAAGAGAAGAATGTGATATTCCCGTGTGGCACGATGATGCTCAAGGAACAGCTTGTGTAACTTTAGCGGGTTTGATCAATGCTCTAAAATTAGCTGGTAAGAAGATTGGTGATGTGAAAATTACAATGCTCGGGGCTGGTGCTTCAAATGCCACAATTGCCAGAATAATAATCACCGCCGGAGGAGATCCTCTCAAAATAAAACTCTTTGATTCAAAAGGTGGACTGCATAAAAATAGAGACGATATCAAAGCTGATAAAAGATTCTATCGAAAGTGGGAACTATGTGAAACAACTAATCCAGAATGTGAAGACAATTTTGTGAATGCTCTTAAAGAATCAGATGTACTTATCGCTCTTTCAAAACCAGGACCTGATACAATTAAACCAGAATGGATAAGTACAATGGCTGAGAAATCAATCGTATTTACGTGTGCGAATCCGGTTCCTGAAATATATCCTTATGCTGCCAAAAAAGCTGGAGCCTTTATCGCTGCTACCGGACGTGGTGATTTTCCAAATCAAGTAAATAATTCATTAGGTTTTCCAGGAATTTTGAAAGGTGCTTTGATGGTTAGAGCAAAAAAAATCACTGATAATATGGCAATTGCAGCAGCTTATTCATTGGCAAAATATGCAGAGAAAAGAGGTATTGATCCTGAAAATATTGTTCCAACAATGGATGAAACCGGTGTTTTTCCTGAAGAAGCAGCAGATGTAGCCATGCAAGCAATTAAAGATGGTGTGGCTCGAATAGAATTTACTTGGGAAGAAGCATATAATAAAGCCAAAAAAGATATTGACTATGCCAGAGGTATGACAAAACTTTTGATGGATGAAGATTTTATCAAAACGCCAGAACAAGATTTGCTTGATGAAGCTTTGAATTTTGCTATTGATGGTGTAAGATAATTCACACAAAGTCGCTGAAACACAAAGAGTAAAGAAAAGAATCAGTGTTACTAAGTGAATACTTGACGCAGAGCGTTATCAGTTGCATTCCAACGCAGAGCATTTGAACGAGTTGGTTAAAATTGAATAGATAATATTTTGAATTGAATGCGTTCTAAACTGTAACTGTCCGAATCTTAATTGATAGAATATCTTTGTGAGAAGCTTCGGAAAGGATTCAGAAAGAGTAAAATATTGAGGAGAAATAATGGTTGATAAAATTGAATTACTTCAAAAAGCTGAGGATTATAGTAGAACAGGCAAATTAAGAAAAGCAATAGCTGAATATCAAAAAGTAAACGAAGGTGATCCCGAGTGTATCGTAGCCTTAATAAATCTCGGTGATCTTTTTTACACGATGGGAGATATTCCAAAATCAATTAAATACTATGAAATCCTTTTGGAAAAAAATCCTCATTTTAGCTTAGCGGAATATAGATTGGGAATTTCTTATTATCGAGCAACAAAATTTCTCAAAGCTATAGAATTATTTGATAAAATTACCAAGGAAGAACCGGATCTTTTTATGGCACACTATTGGAAAGGTTTGGCTTATTATCATACCGGAAAATTGAGAAAAAGTTTGAAATCTTTTGAGGCTTTACAAAAAGCAAATCCTGATTCAACTTTAGGCTATTATCAGATGTCTATAACTTATAAAGCTTTAGGGAAATATGAGGAAGCAATTAAAAATTTGGAAATGATCTTAAAAGAAGATCCAAATGTTGTTTCGGCAAATTATCATCTTGGACTTTCCTATCTTGGTGTTTCTAAAATATTGAAAGCACTGAAATGCTTTGAAAAAGTTATTGAACTTGATCCTGAACATAAAGGAGCTAAGGAAAAATTGAGTAGTTTATTGAATGATCAGGAGCTGATGTACTCATTTGGAATTTCTTCTCCAAAGGAAAAACAATCTAAAGAAGAATTGATCTCAAATTATTATATTGGAGAAACTTACAAAGCTTTTTCTGTGATTGATAAAGCTTTTAAACATTTTAAAGATCAGAAGAAAGATTCATAGACATACATTTTTTTGAGATTGACACCTAAGTTGAGTTAGAAAATATTCAGCTTAGGTGTTTTTTTTATCAAAAATTGGATTTTATTTTTATAGAAACCAAGAAAAAGCAGGAAAAACAAATCGCTGGAATACTTTGAAAGTACTACAAGTATTGAAACATTTTGGATTTGATGATGAATGAAAAATATTCGTGCGTTCGTGGCAAAAGAAAAGAAAAATCTTAAGCCGCTAATTCGCGAATAAGAAAAAGATTTACTCATTAGTGACAAGTAGGAAAAAGATGAATAAAATAATCTACAAAGAGGAAAGCTATCAAATAATCGGGAAATGTTTTGAAGTTCACAATAATCTTGGGGCTGGCTTTTTAGAAATTGTATATAAAGATGCTTTGGAATATGAATTTCAAAAAAACGGAATATCTTATGAAAGAGAGAAAGAATATACAGTAAATTATAAAGGTAAGATATTGTCCCATAAATTTTATGCTGATTTTGTAATATTTGATAAAATAATTCTTGAAGTAAAAGCTGTTTCAGACATTAATGATTCTGTTGATTAATAAAAGAAGGCATATATAAGCATTAACCTCTTAATATATTATGCATTTAACTTTAATAAAAAGCTTGACAAATAATCTATATT
>JAIORE010000401.1 GCA_021108315.1 Candidatus Cloacimonadota bacterium | reverse complement strand
ACACAATAAGCCCTCAAAGATAATGATTTGTAAAGATTATTTTTTTACAGCCACTAAGTTGCACGAAATCAACAACACCAGAACAGAAGCCTATGATTATCATAGAGATACTACAAAACGGAGTAATCCAAGAAACATTTGAAGTTTCTGAAGAAAATAACGAAGATATCTATCCAATATTTTTTGAGGAGCAACAGATCGGGGAAGTCGAGATTGATGCATATTACCAAGATATGGGTCTGGAGGAACCACAACTCAGATTCCTTGTTTTATCAAGAAAGAACTACAACTATACAATTATAAGGCATAACCCATTTGATATGTCTTCTATGAGCCTGTATGATACTTTAAGAATTGATTATCAATTGGATTTTGAGCCATATAATCAAGACGTTAATTGTGGAAAGTTGGGGTAGCATTCGCAATATTGATTTTTCTGTTTGGAAAGATTCAATATTCATTGATTCATTATTTACAGATTCTCTAGGAAGATTTGAAACTGAGATAGAAGCAGATACTTATTTATTGAAAGATACTGTAACAGATACTGCAATGGTGAACCCCTTTGAAGCTGAATTTCAACTGATGGAAGGACATTCAGAGTACTTCTTTTCATATTATATGATGTGTGCAAAACCAAATATCTATCTTTATCCAGAAACTAAGATTACTCTATATGTAGATATTTCCTTTCCACATACAGGTGAAGTTATCGTTTCAGATCCCCAATATCCAGAGCAATGGGAAAATTTGCAAATAGAACCCAATGGTAAGATAAATAGTAAATATGATTACCTAATTTTACGAGAGTATACAACCTAAGATGTTTCAGAAATCAAAAGGCTGGGTAGTCAAACAAGAAAACTTAGAAAGTTTCTTCAAAAAAAATATGAAGTTAACAGGTTTTAATAAAACTGAGATCAAAGATTTCATCGAACATTGGATTCCTAGACTAACCGATTCCAAATATTATGAGATATACCCACAATACAATAAACAGCTTGATCTTCTTGTTCAGCTCAATTTCTCCAAACAACCTGATAACATTTTGAGGTTAGTATACGTGCTCAAGAATGTTGATTCTAATGTAACTAAGATAGAAATTCCTGAGATTCCGGTTTTCGATAGGAGAGGTTTTGTTGTTACTGAATGGGGATTGACTAATATTGAAGATGAATAGGTATCCTTTTGCAAGAACAATCATATTTGACAATTTTTAACTAAAATACAAAGTGGTTTTAAATATTCTTGGAGCTACAATGAAAAATAATAAATTTTTGTATTTTGCCTTGACTTTAATATCTTTGGTAATCACTGTGTATATCCTCAAAACACTTCGGGCTATTTTTATTCCACTTACTTTCGCAGTTTTCTTACAATTTATTTTTGCTCCGATCAGCAGATTTTTAGAGAGAAAGAGAGTACCCGGGTTTCTAAACGTTTTAATTATTGTAATACTTATTCTCATCATTTTCACTGGAATTGGAAGCGTAATTTATGCAAGCTCCAGTTCATTTGTAACCGAATATCCTAAATACGAAGCAAAAATCATTTCATATATAGAAAGTATCGTAATCAAATTTGAAGTTCCGGCAGAAGAGGTAAGCCTATATTTGAAAAACAAAGTTAATTGGTTTGAAATTGCCGACAAACTTTCTTTAAGTAATGTAGTTTCCGGAACGATGGGTAATTTTATTAATTTTATCATTAAACTATTACTTACTGTCGCTTTTCTAGTATTTATAATGACAGACAGGAACAAGATATTCGATCGAATTGGAAAAGTGATAAGTCAAGAAAAGGCAACTCACTCGAAAGATGTAATGAAGAATATTGAGACACAAGTAAAAAGATATTTAGTGAACAAAACGATCATAAGTTTCGTCACAGGTTTATTTGGGATGTTATTTGTTTATCTTTTTGGAATTGATTTTGTGGTGATTTCAGGATTTCTACTATTCATATTAAATTACATTCCAAGCTTGGGATCGATTGTCGCATCTGCATTTCCTGTAATTATTTGCTTTGTGCAATATGGTTTGGGATGGAAACTGGTTGGTATTTCAATTGCATTAGGATCACTTCAAACTGTGATGGGAAACTTTGTAGAACCGAAATTAATGGGAACCGAATTGAACCTTTCTCCTTTGATAATCTTGATCTCATTGATATTTTGGTTCTGGGTTTGGGGACCGATCGGAATGCTTTTGGCAATTCCTATTACTTCTGCTTTGGCTTTGATAATCAAAGAGATTGATTCATTAAAATTGATTTCAGCGATGATAAGTTCAAAATAAATATGCCCTTAAAGATAAAAAATATTCTTGAAAATAGTCTATCTGATATAGCTGGAATAGAGAAAAACAATACCATATTATCAATAAATTCACATCAAATTAATGATTTTATAGATTTGCAATTCTATGGAGCTGATGATTATCTGGAGATTGAACTTTTAGGTGATAATGGCATATATCACGTTGAAATTGAACAAGATTGGGATACTCTCTTAGGAATAGAACCCATTGAAAAACCTTGTCGAACTTGCATAAACGATTGTATTTTCTGTTTTATTGATCAGATGCGACCGGATTTAAGAAAAAACCTCTATGTGAAAGATGATGATCCGCACTTGTCTTTTGTTTATGGGAATTTCCTCACTCTCACCAATCTTACTGAGAAAGATTATCAGAAATTCTTTAACCAGAAATTAACTCCTTTATATATTTCCGTTCATACTACAAACCCGATTTTGCATAAGAAAATGCTACGCTATAAGTTAAAAAATTTCAATATAATGGATAAACTAAAATATCTTTCTGATAATGATATATCGTTTCATACCCAAATTGTAATAATTCCCGGATACAATGATAATACAGAATTGGAACGAACGCTTACTGACCTCACTAATCCTAATTTGAACACGTTATCAATTGGAATAGTTCCGGTTGGATTAACGCGTTATCGAACTGTTTTGAGCGATGTACAACGAGTTGATAAAACTGGTGCTGAAAAGATTCTGGAGATTAGTTCAAAATATCCAGATACTTTTTGTGCCGATGAAATATATCTTCTCGCAGAACAAGAAATTCCACCCGATGAGTTTTATGAAGATTATCCTCAATTGGAAAATGGAATTGGAATGTTGCGTTCATTTATGGAATCCTGGAAAGACTTACAAGGGGAGTTTTTTCAAGATTTGAAAGAAATATCTTTGAATCCTGTGTTTGTTACAGGAAAGCTTGCTTTTCCTTTTTTAGAAAGTGTCAGCTCTGATATTAAAGCCAAAACAGATTTTCAATCAAGAGCAGTTATGATAAAAAACAACTATTTTGGTGAGATGGTTACTGTTGCCGGTTTGCTTACAGCTTCTGATATTTTCTCACAAGTTACAATTCAGGAAAATGAGATCATTTGTTTGGGTAGTAATATTTTTAATGATAACGATGTCACTTTGGATAATGTTTCTAAAATAGAATTCCAAGAACACTTTAAAGATAAAATTATCATTATTAATGAAGAATTTGATGATTGGGATATTTTACCTTCTGAATAACCGAAATCAAAAAGAATTTAGCAACGAACTAAACTAACAAAACAAACAAAAAAAGTTTTAACAATAGAGCACACTAAGAGCACAGAGAATACTCATTTTCAGGTTTACATTTCTCCGTTTTTCCGTTATCCATTTTTCCCATTATTTCTTTTTAGGTTCTTAGCGTCTTTGCGGTTATTATTATTTTTAACGACAATATACACAAAAAAGTGCAAACAAATATTCAATATTCAATTTTCAATCTCTTTCTATTTCCTCAAAGATGCTTTAGAAAAAATAGAAGCAGGAATATTGGCATCAAACTCAATTGATTCAATTATTAATTCTGTTCCCTTACCTTTTTTCAGTACATCTTTGAACATTATTTTTTTGGGATACCAGCGTTTTCCAACCAAAAAAACTTCATCAATTGTAGTTGTTTTCAATAGTTTACCGCTTTTACCAAAACGTTCCTCCCGCAAAGCAAGATATTTGGTTTTATCTACCCATATTTTTCTTGTTTGATAATTAACATCAGCTACTTTAGCAGTCAGCATTAATATCCAGCAATCCGCCTCATTAATGACTTCCTCTCCGATAACTTCAGCTTGATAAATCTTGCTAATCTCATCTTCTTCCATCATATCTTCATAGCTCAGATCGCTACCCATCACCGATTGACGCAGCATATGACCCGATATGCGAATTGTTCGATCTGCTTGAGGATTATATATCCAGAGATTGTTATCTAATTTCAGCATTTTTGTACCGGCATTTTTGGGTGGAGAGAGATATTCGGAAAAAGAGCTATTATCACCATTCTTCCAGCTTTTCAGTTTCATAGTTTTAGTAGCTCTTCTGCTATGGATTATCATTGTGGAGACAGAAATAATATTCTCGGAATACATATTTTCATCAATTTTTTTTAGTAGCATCTCCCCGCTGGGATATTCTGCAAAAATTATCAAAGGGATAAACATTAAGATTGTTATAATTAGATTTCTCATATTTCCAACTCCTTGAATAGCTGTGCTGTATTTCTTTTATATATACCAATTCCAGAGACCATAGCACCGATAACAGAAGCGAAAACACCGGGTATAAAGCCAATGAAATAACTTGTTGGAGTTACTTGGGCTCGCATTGTAGTGCTCATTATCACTTTTGCATCTTTTAACATTGAAGACATATCAATTCCATAATTTTGAAGTAAATAGGAAAATATCAACCCAATAGCTGTTCCAATAATTGTTGCTACAATTCCGATTAGAAGAGATTCCAATATCAATGAGCGATAGATGTGTCCTTTACTCTCTCCTATAGCCAATCTTATACCGATCTCTCCGTAACGCCGAATCCCATTCATAAGACCTGAATTCCATAAAACGAGAGACATAACAAAAATGAAGATGAAGATGAACATTCCCATTCTCTGATCCATAGTAGCGAGCAGGAATTCCATCTGCCCTTGAGTTCTCAAAGGAAGCATTATTTCAGAGAATTCATCGTCTTTATTAGTATATTTTTTATTGAATATTGACGATATCTCAAAAGTTGTATCTTCATTGTATTTGGGTAAGAAGCCCAGAATTTCACTAGCTGAATCTTCCATATCCAGAAATAAACGTACATCGGCAATATCTACTATCACAGCTCCACGATCCATAGCCTGAATCCCAAAGCGAACCATACCGCTTACCGTAAAATTATGCATAGCCATAGAACCATACATTGTGCTTCCAATGAGCGTTATTACATCATTAATATTTATTCCAATTTTTTCAGCAACTTCTTGGCTGATCAAAATCTCTCCCTGCTTGGTTGGCAGGTTTCCATTTGAAAGAGCTTCTTTTAGATTCAGAAGTTCCTGTTCATAGGAATCTGTAAAAAGATCAACTCCAAATCCAATCACTTCTCCCTGACTCAAGGTTTCTCCCTTTTTGTCTGGTAGATCCAATAAGTTACCAAAATAGATTCGTGGCTGCCAATATATTTGAGGATATTCGCTGCTAAGAACTTCAATTCTCTCATTCACATTCATCAATCCCAGATCGTAAGGTTTTTGATCAATCAGTTCTTTGTAGGCTCTGGTTACTATTTTTACGTGTCCGGTTTCAAAACGGGCATTTTCTGCGATTAGCATCATTGCATAACCGTTTATCCAACTGAAAAAAAGAACAGTTAACATCACACCGGAAGCAATAATCAAAATTGGAAAAAAGCTTCTGGTACGATCTCGCAACAATCCTTTTGCTAAGAATTTTAACATATTATTTTCCTTACTTTGTCATCTTTCCGCGCAGAGCATCGGTTGGTTTCAGTTTCGCTATCTTTCTGGTAGGAAGGAAACTCACGATAGTAACTATAATCAAAACCAATACAATTGTTCCAAACACCAGTTTCCAGCCATAAACCGGATAAAGTGCATCATCCAAACCACTAAGACCCCATTCCTTTGCATCCATTCCAATTTTCATTCCTACTTTTTCAAAATGGCTCAAAAGTGGTATTCCATAAACAGCACCCATCAAAATTGCCAGAACTGCGTGCAGAACTCCCTCCAATGTAAACAATTGAATAATTTTTAGTCTTGTCATTCCCAATGCCATCATAGTACCCATCTCTTTGCGACGACGAAAAATAGAAAGTACCTGCGTATCGAAAATAGCCAACATTGCCAGAAACAGCATAAGCATATACATTATTGAAGAACCGATAGTTTTTGCTTTGATCATCTTTGTAAGGTCTAACAGCAAAAAATCCAAATCTTTATGCTGCCAACTAAAGAATTCCTTTTTATACTTTTCATCTTTTACTGTTATGATAGTTCCTTCATTTGGAAGACCCAGCATTTCTTGTAAAATTGACAGAGATATCCAAACTTGATTACTTTCTACAGTAATTACTGTTGTAGAAAAAATATGAGCAACTTTTAAATCACAAGCATCATAAGTTCCGTTTTTATCTCGCCAACGAAGAACGATGTAATCTCCTTCTTTGATATTCAAGTTATCTGCAAATCCTGAACCGATGATACAATTTATTTCACCATCAGAATCTGTTAGAAAATTGGTTGGAAGTTCGATCAGGTTCTGACTTGGCTCAATTCCTTTGAGTACAATATTTCGCATTCTTCCATCAGTATAAATCGTAGCAGGAGAAAATAGAATCGAAATAGCTTCACCGTTAGCTATTAGCTTTTGCAGATCTTCTGGGATCGTGGCGTGGCTTTCTTCCAATGTGAAAGGGTCATAGGGATCATAAGTTTCCTGCCAATATTGTCCACCTGCAAAATCCCAGTTCTTCATTTCACGAGAAGCATCATCCTGCCAGCCTACATATAAGCCCTGTAAAGCAATAATCACGAAGTAGGAAAGCGAGAGGATGAAGATGTTCAGCCAAGTTCTCAGACCGGCTCCTAAAATGTTTTTCATTGCTAATCTAAAGATCATAATCATCCTCATTGATTATTTCATCATTGGAAACCTTACCATCAAGAAGTGATATTTTTCTTCTTAAATATTGGATTACTTTTGCGTCGTGGGTGGAAAAAATAAATGTAGTTCCCAGTTTCTCATTCAATTTCTTCATCGTTTTAAGAATATGATGTGAATTCTCAGCATCAAGATTGGCTGTTGGTTCATCTGCCAGTACCAGATTAGGTTTTTTTACGATTGCTCTGGCAATTGCTACCCTTTGACATTCTCCACCGGAAAGTTGAGCAGGACGGGATTTCGCTTTGTCGGAAAGACCAACCCACTCAAGAGCATCAAGAACAGCTTCTTTTCTTTTTTCAGCCGAGATTCCTAACAAAATAAGTGGAAATTCTACATTTTCAAAAACAGTGTAAACCGGTAGTAGATTGTAAGTTTGAAAAATAAAACCAATGTGTTGACTGCGAAGTTTCGCAGCCTTTTTTGATGATAATTTCCGAATAGGATTCCCCATAACTTCCACATTCCCCTCGCTTTGAGTATCCAGTGAACCTATGATGTTAAGAAGCGTTGTTTTTCCAGAACCACTCGGTCCCACAATGCCGGTGAATTCTCCTTTTGTGAATTCCAAATCAATATCCTTTAAAGCTGTGAATTTTCCACCACCGATGGGATAGTGCTTACTCATTTTTTCGATTATGATTATATTCATTTTTTCCTCTTTTTTTTATTATTTATATTATCCTATACATTTACTTTGTCATGTTTTGCCATTATGCTCCACAGTTATTATTACATTTCCCTTTTTGTGTCTTATATCGACATACTTTTCTCCCACTTTTATTTCTTGCCGACATACAATCCCAAATATGTATGTTTCGTAAGCCCTTTTGGACGACCCTTTTTTGTTAGCTTTGTGAGGTCCTTTATGTCCGACTTGAATTCTGGGTCTTTGAGATAGAGCTTGATGGTTTTGCCGAGAGCATGGAAGATGTAGTTCCACCCATATATTTTCACCTCTCCCTTGAATTGTTTGAACATTTTCACATTCTCAGTCTTAACTATGACGTTAGTTAGACCTGCTCCCTTAACAAGGTCAGTCCAATCTTCTTTATAAAGTGGTCGCACACCGCCAGCCATCAGATGGAAGAAATCCTTTATGTCATCTGGTGTTTTGTTCATCCATGTTAATTCACCTAAGCCAACATATCCTCCTTTCTTGCATACGCGGACATATTCAGCAATTGATTTTGACTTCTCAGTAAAAGCAGTCACTGATTCTGTAATGACTGCATCAAATGTGTTGTCTTTGAATGGAAGTTTTTCTGCATTCCCTATCTTGAATTCTACAAGTTTTTCTACTCCCCTATTTTTTACTGTAGTCTTTGCTATCTTGAGCATATCTGACCTTAGATCAACAGCCATTATTTTGCAGTCAAAATTCTTTGCGATATATGAAGTTGCAAGTCCTACTCCGCATCCGACTTCAAGTATGTAAGAATATGGTGTAACATGGCAGAGTAGCATCAATTCATCTGTTGCAAATGAACCACCAACATGCTTTGTTAGACCAATCTGAGCATTAATCCTGAAGTATAAGTCTGCAAGTTCCTTGTCTGTTTTCATTACATTATCCCCAATTGATTTTTGTGAGTTCATTTTTCCATGTTCAAAAATTATATTCACATCTCCCTTTTTATGTCTTTTGTCTAATAATCTTTTTTTGCATGAAAATGAACTCTTATCCCTTTCTGCTTGAAATTATAGAAGTTATCACTAGACCAAGACCCACTCCTAAGATTATACATCCAACGAATGCTAAGGGAGATTCCTTTAAGAAAAAGAATCCAACCCCGAGACCAAGAAGTACTCCTCCACCAATAGCCCAAGTACTTTTATCCTCTTTTTTATTATTCTTATTCATTTTTATTCCTTTCATTAATTTTGTAAAAAAAGAAATCCCTCAAATGATATTTTCCGTATGTGGGAGCAACCATTTCTATTGTTAGAACAGTCATGAAAAATTCTATGGGACCATAGGTTTTTACAGATGTAAGCAATCTCAGTGTCATTAAAATAAAATTCTTTAGCCAGATTGGAATTCGGGATATCTTTATCTTTTTGTTAAGGGATTCAAATGCAATAGCTACAATCTCATTATGGGTTAAAATATCCGGACCACCGACGTTTATTCCTTTCTCTTCTTCGGAAACCGCATTTACGCAAACTTCTGCCAAATCTTTACCGTGAATGGGGTTAATTCTATAATTACCGGAACCAAAGACATATCCTCTTCCTTTTTTAGCCATTTGCAGATAGTCCAACATATCTGAAAAGAATCCATTTGGATAAACAATCGAATAATTAAATCCTGATTCTTTCAATTCCTTTGTGAATCTTACTTTAGCTTGGATACCTTTCAAGTTTTTCATTTTTTCTGTATTGAATACCGATACATAGATAAATTTTGAAATCCCTTCCTTTTTAGCTTCTTCCAAAAGATTTTTGTTGCCTTGATAATCAACATCCATATAGGTTAGATCATCTCTTTGCTTGGTAATCCCTATTGATGAAAACACAATATCAATATCTTTGCATATTCCCAGTATAGAATTAGTGTTTGTCACTTCGCCAATAAATTTCTCATCAATATATTCGCTGAGATTTTCAAGTTTGGCAGCATTTCTTGACAAAGATCGAACCCAGAATCCTTGTTTTTTGAATTCTTTTACAATATACTGCCCTAAATAACCTGTTGCACCTGCAATTAAAACTTTTTTCATAATTACAAACCTTTTTTTATTCGTTTTCTTATTATTTCATCTAATTCGTAAAAAAAACTATAGCGTATTTTTTCTATATGTAACGCTTCCTTGTATTCTAAAATTGCTTTGTCTTTGAGTTTAAACCTATCTGGCTCCACCTGCAATACATAAGAATTGACCTGTCTTTTCCAGAACCATTCTGCACAACCGAACTGTATATTTCTTTGATCTATAGCCGTAATTCCATTCAAATCCGTCAGCAAAGCTTTTCCCAAAGTATTTTTTTTAATGCAGAAAGCAATATAGGCGATTCTGTAGTCCACTTTATCAATGGTATCCGTATACGGCAAAGGTTCAAGATTATGAGAATCATCCTGACCGATGTATAGAAAATGTCCAAAGCAACATTGCAGAGTGAAACAATAGGGTAAGCTGTTAAATCCGTTTATAAATTTGACTATAGGGCTATCAATCATACTATTGATAAGATTGGACAGACTTTTCTTCTTTTGAGTTTGGAAATACGAATTTTTCACTAATTCTTTAGGTTCTATAAAAGTTTCCATCTTTGTGCTTCCTGATTAATCAATGATTGATTGAGTTGCTCAACAATCAATTACAATTATATTCTCCATATATATTTATTCTAAAAACTATACCCAACCATCAATTGCACAGATTTACCATCTGTTGAAATCTGCTCAGGATCGAAATTGCTTCCTTTTGAATTCCATAAAAGATTCAGATAAATACTCAAATAATCGTATTTTCTTTGATAGGAAACAAATCTTGACCAATCCTCGCTTTCCCAATTATAAACCATCATTGCCACAGCACTATCAAATAATCCGATGGGATAATTAAATGAGACAGCAGATGATTCTGATTGATAACTGCTTTCAAAAAAATCACTTTCCGATTGTGAATATACAAAATACTCTCCGAGAATGTGAATCCCATTACCAATTGAGATTGTATAATCTGCTCCGAGTGTAAGATATTTTTCCCAGTTTGGAGCAAATTTAGTTTCACTATATTTTGTTGCTACAGCTTCTATCCATAATCCAATCACAAAATCCCAACGGGCATCGAAACCAAACCGATTTTCGAGAATATTATTATCTTCCAATTTACGATGATGATAAGTAAAGGCAGCTTCACAGAATTCAAAGGGATATTGAAATCTTCCACCAAATTCGAGATTATTTTCATCAAAGAAGAATTTTTCAAACGAAGTCTCACTCTGATCTCCCCAAATTCCCCAAAGCCAAATATTTGCATTATTAATGAAGTAGTATCTTGCTAGAAGTGCTTTAACACCTTCAGTAGTTTTGTTGGGATCGTGAGGATTGATACTGCTAAACCATTGTAGTGAACGTAGAATTTGAGCCGGTCCGAAGTTCATCTTTTGTAAACCAAATCTAATTTCAGTCTGAGTTGTTGAATATCGCAGCCAACCTCTATACAATTTTGAAGTGAATTCAAATTTATGATTTTCTGGTCTTGTATATTCATAATTCAGATTGTAGATAAATTCAACATCAAATAGGTTATTGTCCAATTTATACAAATCAAAAGATATCTCAGGTTTGTAATTTAGCTCTGATTCCAGATTTGTAAACTCATCATTTAAAGTAGTTGTAGAGTTGATATTGTGTTTCAGATTCCATTCAATACAATTAATCTGAATTACAATTATAATTATTAAAGAAAATAGGATTATTTTTTTCATTATGAATTCACTAACTTATCTCTGAAAGTTTCAAAAAATTTCTTATTAATAGCCTGAAAAGAACCTTGAGGAGCTCCCAGTATGCGTTCCACAGATTTTTGATAAACCATGAAATGTTCATGCATCTCATCAATTTTTTCAGGATTGTTTTTCAATTGCAAAAGTAATTTCGCGTTATGTTCTCCTATATTAACCCCAAGAAGTAGTACTATTCGAGCTGTTGCCTCTGGATTATCTATATTAAATACACCTTCATCTTGTCCTTGTTGGAATATTGCTGTCATAAATGGTAAAACATCATTAACTGTTTTGTGGTCAAATTTGTAACGTAGCAAAAGATTTTTGCTGTTGTAAAGTGCTTCCGTCATCGTCATAATAAAGTCAATGTTCTCTACTTTATAATTTCCTGATTCTTTATACATTCTGTTCAATTTTTCAATAGCGTTCAAATTAGGATTATTAGTTATTTTTTCAATTAGATTGATTATTTTTTGAGTAAATTCTTCTGCAAGGCAATCAAGCAACTCCTCTTTGGATTTAAAGTAGTGATAGAAAGCTCCTTTGGAAATGCTTAAAGCTTCGATCACCATATTCACAGAAGTATGATTATAACCCTGTTTAAAGAAAAGTTCCTGTGCTTTTTGTAATATTTCTTTGCGTCTTTCTTTTGCTTTTTTAACTATTCTTGTCATTTCATTCATATCCTTATTTTTACTGACCGACCGTCGGTCTATAAATATTTGTGTGTTTATTATGTCAATCTTTTTTATTTTCTCTTCATAAACATTGATGAAATTGTTACAAATTTCACCCATTTCTTTTCTAACTGCTTTTCGATCTTTTCTTTGAGGAATCGAATTCTATTACTCTTTTTTTTCTATCATTTGGTAGTCTCATTAATATTTAGAAAAATCATTTATTTCATAGTAAATCCGCATTTTTTAACAATTTTATACTCTTCTTTTTCATATTCATTTTTTAAAGATATAATTTTTATTAAAAACTGATTTTTATTATTTTATATTATCAAAGATTGCTGATTCATATCCTTATATTTATTGAAAATACAATAAAAAAGAATATAATTATATTTGTTAGTATATAACTGTTTATAACGTGACTTAATTTATTTCCCTGTAATTAAATAAAAAAATAAAAATATTTTGACACTAATTATTTTAATTTTTTTTAGTCCCAAAAAATATTTAGGAATGGCTAATGAGTGAAACCGAGTTATTTTTTATTGCTTTAGTTTCTATATTAATGCTGGAAACTAGAGTAAATTTTAGAGAAAAATTATTTATAATATTTATGAAAATAATTCAGTGAACTATCCATTTTACCATAAAAATCAAAAACAAATATTCTACAAATCATTAAAAAAAACAATTAATTAACAAAAAATCAAAAAGGAGCTTATGTATGAAGCAAAACATTGTTGAAAAAATTCTCTCTGAACATATAATTGAGGGGAAACCTGAAAAAGGTGCAGAAGTAGGAATTAGAATTGATCAAACGCTTACCCAAGATGCCACAGGAACAATGGCTTATTTACAATTTGAAGCGATGGGTGTTCCAAAAGTAAAAACGGAACTTTCTGTGAGTTACGTTGATCATAATACTGTACAGATTGGCTTTGAAAATGCAGATGATCATAAATATTTGCAAACAGTTGCAGCAAAATATGGCATTGTATATTCGAGAGCAGGAAACGGGATTTGTCATCAAGTGCAACTTGAAAGATTTGGTAAACCGGGTAAAACACTACTTGGTTCAGATTCTCATACTCCCACAGGTGGCGGAATCGGAATGATGGCGATTGGTGCTGGTGGTCTTGATGTTGCAGTAGCTATGGCAGGTGGAGCATTTTTCTTAAACTATCCAAAAGTGATTAAAATCAACTTAACCGGCAAACTCCAATCTTGGGTCGCAGCAAAAGATGTAATCCTTAAAGTTCTTGAAATTTTTACAACAAAAGGGAATGTGGGTTGTGTATTTGAGTATAGCGGAGAAGGAATAAAAACTCTGTCTGTTCCTGAAAGAGCAACAATTACAAATATGGGTGCGGAATGCGGAGTTACAACCTCAGTTTTTCCAAGTGATGAAATTACTAAAGAATTCCTGAAAGCTCAAGATCGTGAAAATGACTGGGTCGAACTTATTGCTGATGAAAATGCAGAATATGATCAGATTGTAGATATTAATTTATCTGAACTTGTTCCAATGGCATCAACACCACACAGTCCGGGAAACATCAGTACAGTGAAAGAAATTGGTGAGATAAATGTTGATCAGGTTTGCATCGGAAGTTGCACAAATTCATCTTATAAAGATATGATGACAGTTGCTAATATTTTGAAAGGACAAAAACTTCATTCAAATACAAGTTTTGTTGTTGCACCAGGATCAAAACAAGTAATCGAAAACATAATTAATGATGGTGGATTTAAAGATATCGTTTCTGCAGGTGCAAGAATTGCGGAATCAGCTTGTGGATTTTGTATTGGAAACAGCCAATCACCAAAAACAGATGCAGTATCACTTAGAACCAGCAACAGAAACTTTTATGGAAGATCGGGAACAAAATCAGCAAATGCATATTTGGTAAGCCCTGAAACAGCAGCAGCAGCTGTAATTACCGGTAAATTCACAGATCCGAGAGATCTTGAGAAAATTGGAATTAAATATCCTGATGTGAAAATGCCTGCTAAATTCTATATTGATGATTCAATGTTTATTTTTCCAAAAGATGCAAATGAAGATGTAGAAATTTATCGTGGACCAAATATTGGTGATCCTCCTGCATCTGAACCACTCAAAGATACAATATCTGGAACTGTTACTTTAAAAGTTAAAGATAAGATAACTACAGACCATATTATTCCCGCTGGATCAAAAATGAAATATAGATCAAATGTTCCTAAATATTCTGAATTCTTATTTGAGATAGTTGATTCTACTTTCCATGATCGAGCCAAAGAGATTCGAGATAGCGGAAAAGATAATATCATCGTTGCCGGGCTTTCTTATGGACAAGGAAGTAGTCGTGAACACGCCGCACTTTGCCCAATGTTTATGGGTGTAAAAGCTGTTTTGGCAAAATCAATGGAAAGAATTCACAATGCAAACCTCATTAATTTCGGAATTCTACCTTTGAATTTCAAAGATGAAAAAGATTATGATGGAATTGATCAAACTGATGAACTTGAAATTGCTGATATCAAAGCAGCATTTTTATCAAGTAAAAATATAATTGTAAAAAACAGATCAAAAGGAACTCAATTTGAAGCAACTTATGATCTGTCTGATAGACAAAAAGAGATACTATTAGCTGGTGGAACACTTGCTTTTATGAAAAAGAAAGCGTAGTATCCTAAAATGTCGCTACTCTGTAGCTTTAATCTTGTATATTTTTACACCAAATGCTTACACATTCGGCTACAGAGATTTCGCTTCTCCGAAGCTAAAAGTATAACCGCAGAGCGGTGAAATTTTTGTAGCCCCAAGTATTAGCTTGGGTAATAATATATAAAACAAATTAGAGCTCTGTAGGAGCGGCATATAAAATATTGAAAAGCTTAGTAATGAGTTTGACGCAGAGCATTGGAACGAGAATAATATATTGGAAAATAAAAAAATAGAAGAGGAGTAAAAGTAGTATGGCACAAAAAGGTATTAGAGAATTTGACGCTAAAAGAATGATGTCTATAGCGTTACCATTTTATTCTAATGGTAAAATCAAATTTGAAGCAAAACAAGTTTTGATAGATGCAAAAACTGATCTTAAAAAACTTGAAACAGAAAATCCCTGGCTCAAAGATGAGCAACTTGTAGCAAAACCTGATCAATTATTTGGAAAAAGAGGTTTGAACAATCTCTTATATGTAAACAAATCGTGGGTAGAAGTGCAAAATTGGATCAATGAACGGATGAATAAAACTGTTGAAATTACTCAAACAACAGGTAAAACCAAAGGGGAATTAACAAATTTCTTGGTAGAAAAATTTGTTCCTCACGAAGAAGAATATTATATCGCAATCACAACTCACAGAGATAATGACACAATTCACTTTTCCACAAAAGGTGGAGTAAATATCGAAGAAGTTTGGGATTCTGTAGTAACTTTGGATATTCCATTGTTCAAAGAAATTGATGAACTTGATTTTGCAACATTTTTGCCAGAAGAACTTAATGAGAAAAAAGAGATAATAGCTGAATTTATCAAAGCATTATATAAAATGGTTGTAGAATATCATTTCGTTTATCTGGAATTAAACCCATTCACATTTGTAGATGGATATCCGGTAGCACTTGACGCTGTTGCCAAAGTTGATGATTATGCATCATTCCAATGTGCAGAGATGTGGAATAATCTAAAATTCCCAAATCCATTTGGTCTTGAAAAAACTCCGGAAGAGGAAAAAGTAGATGAACTTGACGAAAGAACAGGAGCATCATTAAAGCTTACGGTTCTAAATCCTGAAGGAAGAATCTGGAATCTGGTTGCAGGTGGAGGAGCTTCTGTAATTTATGCAGATACTGTAGTTGATCTTGGTTTCACAAACGAACTGGCTAATTATGGTGAATATAGTGGAAATCCATCCACAGAATTAACTTATGGTTACACAAAAACCGTTCTTGATCTGATGACACGCAAAAAAGATTCACAAGGTCGTCCAAAATTCTTACTTATTGGTGGAGGAATTGCAAACTTCACAGATATCGCCAAGACATTTACCGGAATTATCCAAGCTGTTGAAGAATATGTAGATAAACTCAAAGAAACAAATGTAGAAATTTATGTGAGAAGAGGCGGTCCAAATTATCGGGAAGGTCTCAAAAACATAAAAGATATGGGAAAAAGATTAGGAATTCCTACAGAAGTTTACGGTCCGGAAACACATATGACAAAAATCGTTTCAATGGCTCTTGACAAAAAGGGAGGAAAATAATGAAAAATTACGAACTTTTCGATAAAAATACAAGAGCATTTATCTATGGTCAGCAACAAAAAGCAGCCCAGAGAATGCTTGATTTTGATTATTTATGCCAAAGAGAAACACCGAGTGTAGCAGGATTTATCACACCAACCGGAGCTGGATATTATAAACTATTTTGGGGAACAAAAGAGATTTCAATTCCCAGATATTTAACTGTAGAAGATGGAATCAAAGATAATCCTGATGCTGATGTAATGGTAAATTTTGCATCTGAAAGATCTTGTGCGGAATCCACAATGGAAGCTCTCGATACACAAAATATCAGAACAATTATTATGATTGCAGAAGGTGTTCCGCAAAGAGATGTGAGGAAAATTGCCAAACTTGCCAAAGAGCGAGGAAAATGGATTATCGGTCCTGCAACTGTAGGCGGAATAAAACCGGGATGCTTCAAAATTGGAAACGCTGCCGGACCTGTTGATAACATCAAAGATACAAAATTGTATAGACCGGGTTCGGTAGGTTTTGTGTCTGTTTCCGGTGGACTTTCTAATGAAGGTTATAATATTGTTGCCAGAAATACTGATGGGATCTATGAAGGTTATGCAGTTGGTGGCGATGTTTATCCAGCTACAACCTTAATTGATCATTTGCTTAGATATGAATTGAATCCAAACATCAAAATGATGGTTTCTCTTGGTGAAGTTGGTGGAAAAGATGAATATCAAATTGTGCAAGCTATCAAAGATAAAAAGATCACAAAACCTCTTGTGATGTGGGTTACCGGAACTTGTGCTGAAATGCTTCCGGGCGGAGTTCAATTTGGGCACGCCGGAGCAAAAGCAGATTCCAAAGATGATACAGCTAAAGCAAAAAATGCAGCTCTGAGAGAAGCAGGCGTAATTGTTCCGAATTCATTTGAAGATTACGGTGAAAAAATTAAAATGACCTTTGAAAAACTCAAAGCTGAAGGAAAAATAGAAGAGATCGAAGAGCCAACTCCTCCTAATATCCCAATGGATTATGCTCAAGCAGTTGCAGAAGGTCTTGTGAGAAAATCAACTAATTTCATCTCTACAATCACTGATGAAACCGGTGAAATCCACGATTATTGTGGTGTTCCTATTGACCAAGTAATCAAAGAAAAATATGGAATTGGCGGAGTATTAGGACTATTATGGTTCAAAAAAGATTTACCTCAATACGCCAGAGATTTTATTGAACTTGTAATTCAAATTGTGGCAGATCACGGTCCGGCAGTTTCCGGTGCACATAACACAATCGTGACAGCAAGAGCCGGTAAAGGACTTATAGAATCAATTATCAGCGGAATCGTGACAATTGGTCCAAGATTTGGTGGAGCTGTAAATGGTGCTGCAAAACATTTCTCTTGGGGACTGGAAAATGGCTTGGAAGCTCGTGATTTTATTACTGAAATGAAGAAGAAAAACGTCCGTGTTCAAGGTATCGGTCATAGAATTCATAGTATTGATAACCCTGATGAGCGTTGTGAAGTTATGATGAATTTTGCTAAAGAACACTTCCCTGATCATTCCCTTTTGGATTATGCGCTTAAAGTTCAAGATGTAACTACAATGAAGAAAAACACACTTATCCTCAATGTTGATGGCTGCATTGGCGTATTATTCGTAGATATGCTCAAGAGCTTAAAATATTCTGATAAAGAGATTAAAGAGATGATAGATATGGGATTCTTTAACGCATTCTTCATCATTGGAAGAACAATGGGATTTATGGGTCACTATTTTGATCAGAAACGATTGAAAACGCCTCTCTATAGACATCCTTGGGATGATATTCTTTATGATGTTCCCGATAAACCGGAAAAGGTTTAAGGAGATTTTATTATGAGTAATACAAAAAAATCCGAAAAGATAATATTTACGAAAGTTGATGAAGCTCCGGCTCTCGCAACTTACTCTTTTTTGCCAATAGTAAAAGCATTTACAGATGTAGCAGGAATTTCTGTGGAAACCAGAGATATTTCTCTTGCCGGTAGAATCATTGCAAATTTCCCGGAAAATCTTACCGATGATCAAAAAATATCTGATGATTTGGCAGAACTCGGTGAACTGGTAAAATTACCGGAAGCAAATGTTATCAAATTGCCTTGCATCAGTGCGTCACTTCCTCAATTGAATGCTGCAATCAAAGAGTTACAAGAAAAAGGTTATAATATTCCAAACTATCCTGAAGAACCTAAGACCGATGAAGAAAAAGCAATCAAAGCAACATTCGATAAAGTGAAAGGTAGTGCTGTGAATCCTGTTTTAAGAGAAGGTAATTCTGATCGTAGAGTTCCAACTTCTGTAAAAAATTATGCAAAAAAAAATCCTCATAGTATGGGGAAATGGGCAGAAGATTCAAAATCATTTGTTGCTTGTATGGAATGTGGTGATCTTTGTTGTAATGAAAAATCATCTAGTATCTCAAAAGAAAATGTGGGAAATGCCAGAATTGAATTCGTTGATAAAAATGGCGAAGTAACTGTTCTGAAAGATAATATGGAACTAATCGAAGGTGAAATTATTGATGGAACTTATATGTGCCGAAACTGTTTACGAATATTTTTGGAAGCTATGATGGAAGAAGCATTAGAGGAAGATCTTTTATTCTCTGTGCATTTGAAAGCTACTATGATGAAAGTTTCCGATCCGGTTATTTTTGGTCATGTGGTTTCTGTTTATTTCAAAGATGTTTTTGAAAAGCATGCAGCTACTTTTGCTGAACTTGGCTTTAGT
Organism: Candidatus Cloacimonadota bacterium; assembly: GCA_021108315.1. GTDB lineage: Bacteria > Cloacimonadota > Cloacimonadia > Cloacimonadales > TCS61 > JAIORE01. The sequence goes on along the minus strand of JAIORE010000401.1, from coordinate 3,336 downwards.
CCAAATAACGGACTGGGTGATCTCTATACAAAAATCAAAGATCTTCCGGACGAAAAAAGATTGGAGATTGAAGCAGACATCCAAGCAACTTATGAAAAAAGACCAAAACTTGCTATGGTGAATTCAGATAAAGGAATCACAAATCTTCATGTGCCAAGTGATATCATAATTGATGCCTCAATGCCAGCTGCAATTCGTAATTCCGGTAAAATGTGGGGACCTGACGGCGAACTTCACGATACAATGTTTGTAATACCTTGTAGCAGTTATGCCGGGATTTATAAAGAAACAATTAATTTTTGTAGAAAACATGGTGCATTTGATCCGACTACAATGGGAAATATTCCCAATGTTGGGCTTATGGCACAAAAAGCAGAAGAGTATGGTTCTCATGATAAGACCTTTTTAAGTCCCGGAACTGGAACAATGCGAATAATATCTGCATCCGGACAAAACTTGATTGAAAATGATGTCCATGAAGGAGATGTTTGGCGAATGTGCCAATCAAAAGATCTTCCAATTCAGGATTGGGTAAAACTTGCTGTAACGAGAGCGAGAGCAACAGGCGCACCTGCTGTTTTCTGGCTTAATGAATATAGAGCTCACGATGCTATTCTTATCAATAGAGTAAATAGATATTTGAAAGACCATGATACCAGAGGACTTGATATCAGCATCATGTCTCCGGTAGGAGCGATTCGTTACTCAATGAAGCGAATGATAGAAGGATTGGATACAATTTCGGTTACAGGAAACGTTTTGCGAGATTATCTCACCGACCTCTTCCCTATTCTCGAAGTTGGAACCAGTGCAAAAATTCTCTCAATTGTTCCTCTTATGAACGGTGGTGGATTATTTGAAACCGGAGCTGGTGGCTCTGCACCAAAACACGTTCAGCAGTTCAATCAAGAAAATCATCTGAGATGGGATTCTCTCGGAGAATTTCTTGCTATGGCAGCATCCTTAGAACATATGAGTGTTACAACAAAAAATGTGAAAGCTCACATCTTGGCAGAAACTCTTGACCAAGCAAATGAGAAATTCCTTACTGAAAATAGATCTCCTTCCAGAAAAGTAAATGAATTGGATAATCGAGGAAGTCATTTTTATCTCACAATGTACTGGGCAGAGGCTTTGGCAAATCAAACTAATGATGCTGAGCTGCAAAACAGGTTTGCAAAACTTGCCAAAGAACTTGCAGATAATGAAACTAAAATTGTAGAAGAATTGAATTCTGTTCAAGGAAAAACGATTGATATCGGTGGATATTATTTACCAAATGATGAATTAGCAACAAAAGCGATGCGACCGAGTGCAACGTTTAATGCTGCAATTGAATCGTTTATTAATGGTTAGAATTATTACTAATAATCTCGTATAGTCGCAGAGATGCTAAGAAGAAATGAGATTTCTTTCTTTAAAAACTGCCGGAGTTTCCGGCAGTTTTTTTTTTATGCTTAAAAATTTATTTTAAGCAAGAAAAACCGTATAAATGTTTAAATGTTTACGAAACTAAACTTTCTTACCAGTTGTTGTGAAAATAAAAAAAGTATCTAAAAGACACAGAACGTTATCAATTGCATTCTACCGCAGAGCATTGGAACGAAATAATTAGGTTTGTTCTTTAACCTGATGCAAATAATCTTGGAGAGGTTTTAGTTTATTCTGTGAAATCATTTGTCGCCTTTAGAACTCCATATAAAAAATAGGTGAAGCCTTGTCTGCAGTTACTCTTCCTCTAATTTCTACTGTAATCAGACTCTCATTGATTTCAGAACCTTCGGAACTTATAAAATATTTTTCCATAATTTCTTCAAAATATGCTGTAGAAGTCGTAGTTATTTTTTCGTATTTTAAGGGGATGTCATTGTATTTGTGAATTAATTCGAATTTTTCTTCTATCGAAATTTTTCGAGAATCTTCGTTTAATATTGGTGAAAAATTCTCTTTTATTACTTCAGATTCTGCAAATTTAACCAGCTTTTTGATATTTCGTGAAATCAATTCGGCATTTTCTTCTGCAATTTTCAGAGCTTTTGTTGCATCATCTTGTTTTGTAAAAGCAATCGTGGCAAATCCACCGTTTTTAAAACTCGAATCACAAATCTATCAGTTGAATTTGCTCAGATAATTTTCAACTCTTTTTTGTAAAAACAATATTTGTAGAAGTTTTCTTTTCATATCGAATATCAGCATATTCTGTTTTGGAGTTATTCAATATTTTTTTAGCTTTTCAAACATTTTTTTACTTCATCTATTTGTATTTGTACTCTCTCATAATTTTTATATATCTGAGTAAATAAAAAATCATCTGGGATAAATTGGTATTTAAAATAAATATTTTGGTTTCTCTTTTTTTATGCAAGATATTTTTTGCTTGACGGTTTATTATCAAAATAATTCATTTTTTAACTATCAAAATAAAAAATCTGAAATTTTTATTATGAAAGGAAACTAAGTATATTCCGCATATAATTCCTTTTGATTATATTGCAAAATAAAACCCATTTGGAGAAAATCTATGAACAAAGAAGATATTGCATATTGCGGATTGAATTGTGAACTATGTAAAAGAAAATTTGCGAATATCAGACAAAAAATCAAAATTCTTGAAGAAGCATTGGAAAAGGTTAATATTAAAGAAATTACAAAAGCAATTCCTTTTATGAGATTCAAATATCAAGGATATAAAAAAATGATTTCCTTTTTCAGTGAAGAATGTCCCGGATGTCGAAACAATGGTGGAAATCCTTTTTGTGGTATCCGTAAATGTGCAATAAAAAAAGACTATTTTACTTGTGCAGAATGTGATAATTTGTGTAAAAAATTCAAAATACTGTTTAAGATACACATTGACAAGGAAATTCAAACTAATATAAACCAGATAAAGGAAAACGGAATAGACTCATTTGTGAATAAGTTTTTTATTAGTAAAATCAAATGATTATAACACTATTAACAAAAAGATTACAAATTATATTTATCATTGTTTCAATTTTCAGTAGTTTAGCTGGAGAAGTAATTGAAAATCCTGAAATTGCTGAATCAAAAATGACTATCGAAGAATATAAAATTGTCTCTGCAGATATTGCGACTCCAGACCGAATGGGATTTAAGGATTTTTTTGAAAAAAATATTTTCAAAAAAAGAGAAAAGTGGAGAAATGTAAGAAGAGAAAAAAATAATGATAATTGGAATAAGAGTGAGTTTAATAGAATAAATTTTGAATGTCAATTTATTTTACAAGATAATGGACAATGGAATAAATGAGACTGTTCACCTCTCATCCCACCTTTTTCAATAAGTTAGCTGCTATAGCTTTGGTAATATTGCACA
>JAIORE010000224.1 GCA_021108315.1 Candidatus Cloacimonadota bacterium | reverse complement strand
AGGCAACATATTTTTTAGAAATTTGTTAATGGTCACCTGTTTTATACGCCATCAAATTTTTTAGAAATCACAACTATGAACAAAATAGTAATTTACAAAAAGTTCAATATTAAACGGGAGCTAATAAACGCAACAGACTAAGAGAGAGGATGATACAATAACATACACAAGTTTACATAATGCATATTATCATAGGAAAGTAAAATACTTTTGACCTCCTCTCTTTTGAAATCTCAATTTTTTTGATTTTACGAGATATATTCTTTATGCAGAAGCTCTTTTGCTTCTAAAATAATTGCAAGACTCAAAAACAGCTTTTAAACCAAGTAATATTCAAAAGTAATGTAAATCTTCAAGATTGGTTTTTATTCGAATAAAATGTCGTATTTGGAGTTTTGGGGGATATATCAAAAATCGAACAAACAGGATTGTTTGTAATACTACATCAAAATCCTTTCAGTTGCATCAGGATTTTCCATATTAATCTTAACAATTGCCAGTTCAGGTTTTTCATAAGCTGCAGAAAAAAGATTAGTTTTCACAATTTTTTGTTTCCAATAACCGGTAATGCGGGATGATTCGTGAATATGCCCATGAAGTGTGATATAAGGTTGTTTCTGTTCAATAAAACGTTTTATGGCAATACTTCCCACATGAACATCAAGAGGTGCGTGATCAAAGGATAATCCGTCTAAAGCAGCTCTATCCAAATGAGTTTGATACGGGGGAGAATGAAAGAGAAAAATGCTATTTTGCAGATTATCTGATTTAACCAAATTTTCAATATCTTCTTTAATTGTTGAGTATTTTATTTCATAATCAGATACGGAAAATGTTCTATAACCTTCTTGTGGATCAACACAACCCACATCTACAAACCTTGAAACATCGTATTTCTCCCAATCTTTGAGCATAAATGGAGTTGGAGGAACAAATGAATAGCCATAGATATTGTAATTTTTAAAAGAAATTTTTCGATTATGGATATATTCCCATAAACCGTTTTTACCAGATTCAATCAATGATTTTTCTTCTGAACGCTGATCATCATTACCAAGAATCATACAAACAAGCGGATACCTCTTCCCCATTTCGTTTTGCAACTTAGAAAAGTTACTTGCAAGATAATCTGTAATAAAATCTTCTTTAACATCATTTATAGAGTTCATATAGGAATTAAACGAAGGCAATAAATCTCCACCAAAAAGAACAAGAGAAGGTTTATCCTTCAGTATTTCAGCAAATAATTTTTCATATCTATCTTTTTGACCATGTAGATCAGAGACAAAAAAGCATAAATCCATAATTATTCCTTAAAAAAAAATTACCACAGAGAGTCCGAAGGCTAATATTCAATTTTCAATACTAAATATTCATTAAAAATTAATTTGCAAAAAAATGTTCTTTATTTTCTTTATAAATTATCGAAATTCCTGTTCTTCCGTCTATTTTCACAAGAACCGGTTTATCAAGATGGATATGAACGAAATGCTTTGTTTTCATCACAACAGTTTGTTTCTTTATCCATTTCCAATCTATAAAATCGAATTCTGATCTGTTATCAATTAGAAAATAACCGGTATCCATAGAAATCATATTATGAAAGAAATGAGTACCTTGAGATGCTTCAACCGAAAAATCTTTCAAAGTAGTTTCAATAATTACCTTAGCATTACAGATTTGATTCCATTTAACCGGAACTCCGAGAAATCTATCTCTGCTACCCCATCTTCCCGGACCAATGAGGATATAGTTTTCTACATTTTTATTTATTTTTTCAATCTCTGAAACCATCTGAACAGTTTTTGTGTTTTCAAAAAGATCGTGATCAAGATAAACGATATCTTGAATTGTTTTGATAATTCCATTTCCCATTGCAGTTTTGGTTTTTATGAGAATTTCTTCCGATTTTATAGAATCAAGATCAATCTTTATTTCATCACGATTTATTGTTAAAGGTCTTATCTGTAAAACATAAAAAACCGGTTTGATATTCTGCTTCTCCTCTGTTGTGAGATTTATGGCAAATTCGATCTCAACCGGAACTCCCATAGCTTTTTCTCCAATTTCCGTAAGGTTCTTTAAAATATTGGCGATTGGTAAATAATTATATTTTAAAATTGAAGCAAAATTAAGAACTCGAGCCCCTTTTTTATTTAGATTGAAAACATATTTGTGGTCGTGATGATCCCAAATAGAAACAAGATGTTTTATCGTTCCATGCTCTTCTGCCTTTTTCAGATCTAATTTGGCATAATTTATGATTTCACCTAATTTAAGATCAAAATCTGTTTTCTCGAGATCTATTCCAAAAAAATTTACTTGAGAGTTTTTGATAAGTTCAGCAGGCTGCAAAATATTTTTTTTAGGATGATGCGGACAAAAACGAAAGGTTTTCATGCCTTCTACTACTGCTTTTCCCAAACCTAAAGCTATGCTTGTAATACCTTCTGAATGTTTCAAACTTGATGTCGGATAATAATTATACGATTGAGCAACTCCAGAAATATGAGGATAAAAATATTTATCATACTTAGAACCAGCCACACGCTGAATGATCACCGCCATTTTTTCTTCTTCCAGTTTATAATTTATACTTTCAATATATTGTCTTGATTTTTTTAGATAGATCGAAGAAAAAACTAGTTTAATTGCATTAGTTAATTGCTTGAATCTTGTTTTCTCGTCCTGATGATTATTGGGAATCATAAAAGTTTCATAGATTCCAGCAAAAGGTAGAAATTGCGAATCTTCCAAAAGACCGGATGATCTAACTGCAAGAGGATAGTGTAGTTCTGATACAATATCTAATAAATTACTTTTCAAAAAATCTGTAAGATCACCATCCAGAAATATTTGTTTGATTTCTACATCAGAAAAATCTGTAATTTCATCACCGATATTGTTATGCTCAATGAAAATGTCAAATTCGTTTGTTCCAATTATAAAAGTTTTTGGTATCTGAATCCTCATTTCCGGATAATCTTTCTCAAATTCCATCGAAACAAGTAATGAATTCAAAAAAGCAAGACTTCTACCTTTTCCACCAAGAGATCCGTCTGCAAGCCGAATAATGCCACTATCTAGATTTATTGATTCAGATTTATAGCTGATGATCTGACCCTTACTTCTGAGATTTCTAACTTGTTTAAATATTAAAATCAGAAAATTTCTAAGCTCTTCTGAAGTATCGAAATCATTTAAACCAATTTTTCTTATCCTTTTCGCCACAAGAAATTCACCGTGAGCAGTCAGCCAAGCAGAAAAATGATTTTTGGAAGAATGATAAAGTAACGATTCAACCGGAATTGTTTTTAATATTTTTTCAAATTCATGAATTGAAACTATTCTATTTATTTCGTTATCATCACTTGTGCGAAAAATGAAATCCCCGAAGCCAAGGTTATTCACAATAAATTTTCTTAAATCCCGGAGTAAAGTTTTGGAATTTTTGTGAAGGAAATCAATATTCAGATCAAATGCCTTTTCTCTGTTATGAATTTCTGACGATTGAAGCAAAACGGGAATATCATATTTATCTTTCTGCACTTTTTGTAGTAATTTGAATCCGGCACGTTTATCTTCATTTCCCTGATTTGAATATTCTACATCCGAAATAACAGCTATCAAATAATCTCGATATTTTTCAATAAAATTTAGAGCATCTTCATAAGTATGCACTAAAAGCACTTTAGGTCTGGCTCGCATACGTAATCGTTTATTGATATCATTCAATTCTTCGGAGATCAATCTTTGCGTCTGCTTCATAATTTCCGAATATAACAATGGTAAAAAACGTGAATAATAATGAATAGAATCTTCAACCAATAGAATAACTCTCACCAGACCGTTTTGGGTATCATATTTTACATTCGCCTTGTCCTCAATACTTTTAATCATTGCCAGAAACAGTTTACTGTCACCGTTCCAGAGAAAAATCTCATCAAAAATTTTCTGATCCATTTGGGAAAGATGAGCAATATCAGAAGTAGAATTCAACAATAAAACTACTGGAGTGTTAGGAAATTTTTTCTTGATAAAATCGCTAAGATAAAATGGGTCAATATCTCCTATTCTAATCATCGTAATAACTAAATCGAATTTTCTTTTTATTAAGATTTTAAGAGCAGCCTCACCGGTTGGAACACTTGTAAATCTGGGAGCTGTACTTAGATTTAATTGTTGATATTCACCATGTATTTGTTCTGAAAGTCTTCCATCCTGTTCAAAAATAAAAGCATCATAAAATGTTGAAACCAAAAGAACTTCATGAACTCGTTTTTTCATCAGATTATGAAAATTATCTTCACCAAATTTGAATTTATTGTAATAGTAATTTATTTTTTCTAAATCCATTTTACTCCTTACACAAAAGATATTAAATATTTTTCTTGTTTCAACTTTGATTTGCTAATTGTAATTTCTGGGCGGCATCGGTAATTGCACCAATCTTGATAGCAAAACTGCTTTTATCAGCAATATCTTTATCTGTAATATAATGAACATCCAAGAGTCCATCTGTTTTATAACCGGTTTTCAGAAAATTAATTTCCGATAAACATTTACTCCAACCGTCAAACCAAGCATCAGATTGCTTCTTCTGATCAATATTCCCATCAAAATGAATAAGTAAATCAATATCACTTGCCGGACCTGCATTTGCATTTTTTGCACTACCAAAAACATACATAGCTTTTATGCCAAGATATTCTGAGTCAATGTGCTTGGCAATATGCTGAGCCATTTTAAGTCGCCACATCCAATGGTTTTCTGTGTGAAATTCTATGAATTTTTCACTGCTTTCATAATTTTTATTCTTACTACTGGGACTTGCCAAATATGCAACAGCTTCATCAAGATCGGCATTCATTAAAATTCTCAGAATTCTTCCATTAGTAATTTTTTGAACATCAATCACCGAGATAACGTTTTCCAAATGACTAAATTCAGGTAACAATTCAGAAATTATATTTTCAGATCTATTAAAAAAGTACTCATTAAAAATTATTCCATTATCATCGGGATAGAGAGGAATATAGCGAATAGATGCTTCGACGAGATCTTGAAAAAAGTGAGTTCCAAAAGAGAGATCTGGGACATAACTACCTTTTTCTTTAGCAACTTCAATAAGCACAGCCGTATTATTAATATCAGAATAAGTTACATTCACTCCGAGTTTGATGTCTCCCCTACTTCCCCACCTTCCCGGTCCCATTAGAATAAATTTTCTCTTGGGAAGAATTGAATTTAGTTTTCCCACAACTTTTCCAATTGATTGCAGTTCTTCCAAAGAAGAAAGTTCGCTATATTTTTGAGGATCAACGTAAACAATATGAGAAATATCTGGTATTTTCCCATTTGAAATATATTTTTTTGCTGTGAAAACCATATCATTTTTGGGAATATCCTGAGGAATTGATGATGGTGACGTCTCTCCTGAAAAACCTTGAGGACGACATTGCAGCAAATATAGGTTTTTTCCATCATGAGCAAATTCGATATCAACAGGAGTTTTAATCTCTCTTTGCAAATTCTCCAAAAGGATATTCATATTATTAATAAACGGTGGTTTCATTATTAGATCATTAAAAGTGAAAACAAAATCATCTTTATGAAAATCAAGATTGAATAAGGACTTTGATATCATTCTGTTATCCTGATTTATGGAAATTAATTTCTCAATAATAGGATAATCATTTCCATTCTCAATCAATAAGTTTTTAATATCAATAGTTTCAAAAATATTTTTTTCAAGATTAATAACATCTATTTTTTGGGGTGAATAGCGGAAAATTTCTTCAATAGTAACATTGACTCGAATGTTTGGTTTTCCCGGAGCTATCAAAACCGGAAAATCATCACTTACTCTATCCACAGCTCTCGTTCCCAATCCCGGCACAATTCTCAATAAACCATCGTTCCTATTAATTCTTGGGGACCATTTAAAATCGTTATTGGTAAATCCTACACCAGCAAAAGCAGGAAAGAAATATTTACCAACTTTTGAACCAACTACTTCTTGAATCATAATTGCCATTTCTTCATAAAAATCAATAAGTTCTCTTTCTTTTCTGTATTCTATCGGATCTGGTCCGAAAGTGGAAGCATAAACTTCTGCAATTGCGTCTGTTAAAGCATTCAAACGCTGTTCTTTTGAACCTTGATTAGCAAGAAATAAACTCTTGTACTTTCCTGAGAAAGCAGCTCCAAATCTATCTTCGAGTAAGCTTGAACTTCTTACAATTATCGGTTTCTCACCAAAATGATCTAAGGCAGTTGATAATCCTTTTTTAATTTCTGGTGGAAAATAAGAATTTTTGAAAACTTGAATAATATTGGGATATTCTTCTCGAATTTCTTCAATTTTTTTATATTTCTGTTCAATCACCTCTTCCAAATTATTATAATTCAAAAAATGCATCAAAGTATCAGAAGTGATATACCATGTTTTCGGAGTTTTAATTTTATTTTTAAAATCAGGATCAAGATCTTGCATTTTTTTTATAATACAATCGGCAAGATAAATTCCGGCACTTTTCCCACCCAATTTACCTCTGCTATTTAAAGGGTAAATCGAATGTTTAAGAATATTATAAAAATCTTCAATATCAACAAAATGCTTGGCAACATTGATGAAATTCAATTGATCCGAAAAAAATCTTTGGATAATCATCACCGAAGTATTCATCTTAGCAATGTCATTGAATTCAATTTTCTCTTGATCAGCATGAATATATTTTGCGATAGAATCTATTATCTCACTTATTGAAGTATTGATATTTTCCAGTGTTTTGACCAAAAAACTGATTTTATCTTCTTTTATCCATTTCTGAAGTATATTAAATATATATTTAGCACCAAAATAATCAGAAGCAATGTCAAAAGTTTTATCAAAAGTCGAGATTAGGGAAATATTGTTTTGCCTTTGAATTGGGATATTTTCATTATGCTCTGAATTTATTGTTTTGCCATTACTAAATTGTCCATTACCGTAGTTTTCCAATAAAATTTTTGCTTTTTTTACTCCTGAGTAAGAAAGATGATTCAGCATTTTTCGAGAAATTTTTGCATATAGATCTAAGTCCGTGTGTTTCAGTAAGTTAATAATGACTTTCCACTCTGATTTTTTGTTTTCATCTATATCTTCTTGGGCACGTTCTCTTCGCTCAATATCTTTTGTCATCTCTTTATGAAAAATGAATTGTCTCAATCTTTCAGCAATTGTTTTCAATAATTTTACCTCTTCCGGAAGAAATATATTTTGATTTGTGGAAACAATATTCGCTGAATAATAAATGTGGATTTCACCTAACACTTTATTATTGATTATGATATATGTTTTATGAAACCACTTGGATTCTTTGAAATTACTATGTATGAATTCAATTCCATTGTAAATAATTCTCGCTTCACATAAATCCACAAATTGCCATCCGGAAGGAATCACATCAAGAAGTTCATAAAAAACAGTGCCCAATTCTTTATTAAAATCATGTAAAATCTCTTCAACATTGTATAAACAGTTCAGCTCTTTTTCTCTTTCACTGAGAATACTGATAATCTCTTCACGATTATGAATATCTTTATTATTTTTCATATATTATTCCTTTAATATTTTAGCAACGAACGAAACTAACAAGACGAACAAAAAATCGCCACGAATGCACGAATTAAGAAAAATATTACACGCTGAGAAAAAAAGCAAATTCCACAAATAATAATTTAATATATGGCTTTAACACTTGGGTTCTTCCTTTTTTCCGTTTCTCCTTTTTTCCGTTCTTCCATATTTTTTCTTCTCTTATTCGTGAATTAGTGGCTTAATCTTTCTTTTTCAAGATCACTCCATTTCCACTTCGTCCATCAGTTAGAATTTGCAAAGGTTTTCCTAATTTTATATGTTTCACATACTTAGTTTCATTAACGCACTTCTGTTTAGAAAGCCAATCCCAGTCAACCTTGTTTTTTCCTAAATTATTACAAGAAAAATAAAATATCTCAAAACTTGTTAGATTATGAAAGAAATGTGAGCCTTGACTATAATCTGCCCTGATTTGCGGAAGAGCTGATTCAATAATTATTTTTGCTCCTGAAATCTGATTCCAAACTATGGGAATTCCCAACCAAGGATCTGATGTTCCCCATCTTCCAAAACCTATTAATACATAGTTTGAATCTCTTTTAACAATTTCCGAATTAATTTCAGCAATTTCCTGTGCAATATTTATAGTATTTTTTAATTCAAAATCTTCCGGTTTCACAAAGACAATTTCATCTATTTCTTCGATAATTCCATTGCCAAGAGCTTTATTGGAAAATGCCATAATTTGTTCTTCTTCAAAATCCTCTACATTCACTTCTACCATCGTATTGGAAACAACCATTGGTCGCACCTGTAATAAGCTAAAGCGAGTTTGATGATAATTATCTGGATCATAAACCATTGCAAATTCAATCTCAACTTTATTACCGAATTTTTCCTCAGAAATTTTCATTATTTTTTTTAGAAGTTCATTCAATGGTAAAATTCTTGCTTTTAGAATTGGAGCAAAATTTAATAATCTGGGACCATAACCAAATGTTCCCATATTCATTCTATCGGATTGACCATCGTAAGTTGAGCAGATGTTTCTGATAACTTTATCTTCTTCGGCTTTGGTTATGCTATGATTTTCTAAATATTCGGTTTCTTTAATCGGATTATAATCACGAATTTGCCCCATATTTACAGTCCAAAAATCTGTTTGAGTCATTTTTAGCATATCGTTTATATTATTATAAGGAGGTGGAGAGGCTGGAAATTGGGGTGAAAAACTCCAAACTTTTCCTCCATCAACAATAGATTTTCCTAATCCGAGAGCCAGACTCACAACTCCGTGTTCCGGTTTTGAATTTCCCATAGGATAAAAATTGTAGGAACGAGCTACTCCAGAAATGGTTGGATAAAATCGGTCTTTATAGCGTTCTCCTACAATCTCTTGAATAACTACTGCCATTTTTTCATCTTTAATATCTTTTTTTATAGCTCTGAAATAATTTTTTGATTTGCTAAAGAAAGCGGAAGCGTAGATAAATTTAATTGCTTCAACCAGTTTATTGAAACGAGTTTTTGTATCAAATTGATTATTCGGGATCATTTTTGTTTCAAATACACCGGCAAATGGCTCAAACATCTTGTCTTCCGAGAGACTTGATGAACGAACTGCTAAGGGTTTATGAATTTTTGAGATTAGACTATAAAGATCACCATTTATAATGGCTGGCAAACTGGCTTTTTGGAATTTATTGGCAATCACATCATCAGATTCATCAGAAAAAGCTATTTCATAAAGATTATTTTCCTCCATAAATATATCGAATATATCTGTTAAGATTACTGTCATATTGGGAATACTTACAGCGATGTCCTCGAATTTATTATCTTCAAAAGCTTTATCTACTGTATCTTTCATTAAAATTAAACTTGCTGCTTTTCCGCCGGGCTCATCTTTTCCGATAAAATTAAAACAATTGTGTTTATACATTAAATCTCTATCGAAAGTAATCTCTCTTTTATCCATAATATTCCTCTAATTTGAAAAAAGTAATTATCATCCTATTTCGTCCTGTAAGTTTGCGGAAAATCGTTCATCTTAGATATTAAAAAAGGGAGTAAAACTCCCTTAAAAATTCAAAATATTTGCTTATTTCACTTATAGAACATTAAGTTTTATAAATAAATTCAAAATTATTAGATTTTTTGTCAATAAATCTTATCCCTTTTTTTCATAGTGGTCATTTTAATTAGCATTCGACTTTTTTTATTAAAGTAAATTTCCAAGGTGTAGAAATAAAATTTCTTATTAATTGTGTTATCAAATAGAAATTAGTGGTTCATAATATATTACTTGATTGTAGAAAAAAGGGAGACAAAATCTTCCGCAACAAGGAAGGTATAGGAAGATTTCATCTTTGTTTCCCTTTGTGTGAATGTTATTTTCCATTATACAAAAACCAATCACTGAATTTTCAAAGAAACACACCTCCCGGCTAAAGCCGTACTCCTCTCAAGAAGAGAATCTCTATGTGTTCTCAGTGATTAATTCATTTATTTCTTAGTCTGTGAAAATCTGTGGCAAAAAATTCTTTCTAAATCCAGCCTCTATCTTTTGAAGCTTGAGCAACTTTATTAATTGAAATTACATAAGCTGCATCTCGCATAAAAAGTTTTTTATCTCTAGCAAGTTTAGAGACATCCAGATAAGCAGAAGTCATTTTGACATCTAATTTTCCAAAAACTTCATCTTTTTCCCAATAGTAATTCATATTACATTGAACTTGTTCAAAATAACTACAGGTAACTCCGCCAGCATTAGCAAGAAAATCGGGGATTAAATGAATCTTTTTGCTTTTAATAATTTCATCTGCTTCCGGCGTAGTAGGTCCATTTGCACCTTCGGCAATTATTTTAACTTTGCTGCTTATTAATGCAGCAGTTTCTTTTGTAATCTGGTTTTCTAAGGCAGCCGGAATAAGAATATCAACATCTTGTTTAATCCAATCTCCACCTTCTAAGATTTCATAACCCATCTCTTTGGCTTTGTTTTTATCGATTCCACCAAATCTGTCTGTAATTTCCAGCAATTCTTTTATCTTAACTCCACTATCTTTTTTGAAAGAATAGGATTTGTTATCTGCTTGATCCCAGCAGGAAACGCAAATTACTTTTCCACCGAGTTGATTATATAATTGAATCGCATATTGAGCAACATTTCCGAAACCTTGCACACTTGCAGTAGTTTCTTCCGGTTTGATATTCATCTCTTTTAGGGCTTCTCTTACTGTGAAAATCACACCGTAACCGGTAGCTTCTGTTCTTCCGAGTGAACCGCCCATTCCAACCGGTTTTCCAGTGATCATTCCCGGATATTGTGCTCCGTGAATTGTTTCGTATTCATCTAACATCCAAAGCATATGCTGTGCATTTGTCATCACATCCGGAGCTGGAATATCTCTCAATGGTCCGACATCACGTGCAATTTGTCTTACCCAACCACGACAGATTTGTTCTTGTTCTCTTTCGCTAAGATTATGCGGATCACAAATTACTCCACCTTTACTTCCACCGAGAGGAATATCTACAACTGCACATTTCCAAGTCATCCACATAGAAAGTGCTCGAACCGTATCAATTGTTTCTTGGGGATGAAATCTTATTCCACCTTTTCCGGGACCGCGAGCATCATTGTGTTGACAGCGATATCCTTTAAATACTTTTGAGGTTCCATCATCCATTTTAATTGGAATACTGAAATGATATTCCCTAATTGGAGTTCTTAATAAATCTCTAGTTGCTTCATCCAAACTTAAAATTTCAGCGACATCATCGAACTGTTTTTGTGCCATTTCAAAGGCATTAAATGTTTTACTCATCTTTTCCTCCGTTTTTTATTATTTCTTTATAATCATTGCAATGCCAAATTCCAGAATCTGTGAGAGCTTTTTTACAAGTATATCTTAATGAACAAGTTACACACAAACCCAGAAATGCTTGGGACTCTTTTTTATCCTCTATTTTTCCCAAATAATCTTTATTTTTTTTCTTCATTATCTCTCCGAAATCAAATTCAGGAAAAGATAGTTGCATTTAATATGCCAATATAAAATACTTAATAAATCAGATATGTATTTTATATAAAAATAAGATGTTATATTATATAATGTAATAGAATAGTTTATAAAGAAGAAAACGAAATAATTGGGGTATAAGTAATCAGTGGGGAAAAATTACCCGATTCTTTTGAAGATGAGGAATTGTATATTTCGCTGTTTTTTAATTTTGATCCATTAATTAATTCTAACACATTATATGCTTTGATTTTACCTTTTTTCCAATTAAATTCAAAATTCCACTGAATTTATTGAGAGATCTTTGAACATCACTGGTTGTAAATACTTCCACATTAAAATTCTATTCTTTGGTCTCTGGACAAGTATAATTTTGTTTTTCTTTCAATTCATAACTATTTATTCCAATTTCACTATAGAACGAATTGAAAATCTTGACTAAAAAGTGGAGAATTTTCGGCTTGAAATATGGAAACTTAGCAAATGGAAAATAAAAATTTAAATTTAATATATTTTTCTCCTACTAATACAACAAAGAAAGTATTAGATGCAATCGCAAATGGAGTTAATTCTCAAAAAGTAAATAAAATAGATTTGATTAAAGAGAATAATGTAAAAAAACAAAATTTCTCTGATGACGATTTTGTTATCATTGGTGTTCCTGTTTATTCAGGTAGAATTCCAATCACTGTTATTAACAGATTGAAGAATTTTAAAGCAATTAACACCAAAGCCGTTTTGGTGGTTGTATATGGAAACAGACAATATGGTGATGCTCTTTTAGAATTGAAAAATCTCGCAGTCGAACTTGGATTCTTACCAATTGCTGCTGCAGCTTTTATCGGAGAACATTCATTTAGTAGTTCAAAATATCCTATTGCCAATGGAAGACCGAATTTGACCGATATGAAATTCGCTGAAGATTTTGGAGAACGGATTAAAACAAAATTTGGTATGAAATATTCAGAGATCAAAGTTCCAGGAAATTATCCATATATTGAAAGATTAGATAAATTCATATTGAAACCGAAAATTGATTTGGAGTTATGTAAAAGATGTGGATTATGCCAAGAAGTTTGTTCGGTTTATGCAATCTCAATATTTGATGATAAAATAGAAATTGATGAAAAACTCTGCATTTATTGTCACGCTTGCGTTAAGATATGTCCTCAAAATGCGATAACTATTGATGATAAAAGAATTATTGGATTCTCCAAAATCTTACACGAAAAATGCAAACAACCCAAAGAGCCGGAAATATTTCTATAAAAATTAGATGTAACATAGTGGGCACGGTATTGGAAGAGAATTCCACGAAGATCCACAGGTTTTTCATCACTATACAAAAAAAAATAAAATACGTCTCAGAAAAGGAATGATGTTCACTATTGTACCAATGATAAATATGGGACATTCACATCTTGTAGAAACTTCTAAAAAAGATGGTTGGACTGTACAACTGCTTACAGAAGTTTAAGTGCAAAATTGAATATACCATTTTAGTTACAGCCGATGATGCTGAAATTCTGACAAAATGAAATATATAAATAAATTTATGGAGGAAAATTAAATGAATATATCTAAACGAGTTTCTCAGATCAAGAAATCTGCAATTCATGAAATGACAAGACTTTCAAAACAATACGATGATGTTGCATTTCTATCGTGGGCAAAACCTACATCTGGAACTCCTCAACATATCAATGAGGCTGCTATTTCTGCAATTGAAAAAGGACTAACAGGTGGATATTCCCAGAGTGATGGGCTACCGGAATTACGAAAAGAAATTGTAAAAAAACTATCCAGAGATAATAAAATTGATGCCGATATTTCTGAAATAATCGTAACAATTGGTGCAGTTGAAGGATTAGCTGCAGCTGTAATGGCAACTATTGATCCTGATGATGAAGTAATTCTTCCTACTCCCACCTATTCAACTCATATTCGACATGTAGAATTGGCTTCGGGAAAACCTGTTCTGGTGCCATTGCTCGAAGATAAAAATTTTGATTTGGACATAGAAGCTATTAAAAACGCAATAACTCATAGAACAAAAGCAATTATGTATTGCAGTCCAAGTAATCCGACCGGAACTGTTTTTTCTGAAAAGCAACTTCGTGAAATCGCAAAGATAGCTTTGGAAAATAACTTAACCGTAATCACAGATGAAGCTTACGAGTATTTTACATTTGATGATCATAAACATTTTAGCATTGCTTCTATTCCGGAAATGAAAAAAAATGTTATCAGTGTTTTCACATTTACTAAAAGTTATGCAATGACAGGTTGGAGAATTGGTTATTTACACACAGATAAAGAAGTAATTCCTCAAATTAAGAAAGCTCATATTCCTTTTGCAATTTGTGCTCCTGTTGCTTCTCAATACGCTGCAATTAGTGCTTTGAACGGTTCACAAAATTGTATAAGTGAATTTATAGATCATTATCTTAAAACAAGAAATTTGATGTGTGAACGACTTGATAATCTTAACTCTGTCTTTGAATATAAAAAACCTGGAGGTTCATATTTAATGTTTCCAAAAATTTTGGGAGAGAAAGGAATAAACTCGGTTGAATTCAGTAAAAAATTGCTCAAAGACATTCAAGTCTCCACAACTCCGGGGATTGCTTTTGGTCCTACTGGAGAAAACCATATCAGACTTTCATTCTGCGTTTCTGAAGATATGATCAATAAAGCTTTTGATAGAATGGATAAATATTTTAAATAGTGAAATTTTGAATAAAAAAGAATGTAAATGGTATCCAGTTTGCCCGATGAAATATTTTCTAGAACAGGACAAATTAGATAAAAAATGGGTAGAAAATTATTGTCACGGCAATTGGAAAAAATGTATCCGTTATCAGAAGGAAGAAAATGGGATATTTCATCCCGATAATATGTTGCCAGATGGAACGGTAGATAAAAATTTGTAAAAAAATAATATAAAACGGTAAAATATGAAATATTTATTTGGTCCTGTTCCCTCTCGTAGATTGGGAATATCACTCGGAGTGGATTTAGTACCACACAAAGTTTGTAGTTTAAATTGTATCTATTGCGAAGTTGGCAGAACTACGAATCTCACTATCGAAAGAAAAGAATATATTCCTATTAATGAAGTAATCAATGAACTAAAAGAATATTTAAATCAAAAACCTGAACTTGATTTCATCACCTTTTCAGGTCAAGGAGAGCCAACTCTTAATAGTGGCTTAGGTAAAGTGATAAACTTCATAAAGGAATATTATCCACAATATAAAATAGCTGTTATTACCAATGGAACACTCTTTTGGAAAAAAGAAGTTCGTGATGAAGTATTGCCCGTTGATGTTATTCTTCCATCTCTTGATGCAGTTTCAGAACAAGTTTTTCTAAAACTAAACCGTCCTAACAAAAACCTGAAAAATGATAAAATCATTGAAGGACTTTTCCAACTAAGAAAAGAATTTAAAGGTAAAATATATCTGGAAATTTTCTTCGCTCCACAATTAAATGATTCAAAAGAGGAATTGATTTTACTAAAGGAAATTGCCCTAAAAATGAAACCTGATCTGGTTCAATTAAATACACTTGATAGACCCGGAACCGAAGATTTTATCAAAGCAATAACAAATGAAGATTTGAAAAGAATAAAAGATTTTTTAGAACCACTTCCGGTTGTAATCATTGCTAAAGCGAAAACAAGAAAGCAGATAAAAAGTTTCAATAAAAATATTGAAGAGCAGATATTGGATACTATCAAAAGAAGACCGTGCACCGATAAAGATCTTTCTGAAATGCTTAATCTTCATTTGAATGAACTAAATAAATATCTAAGTGAGCTAATCGATAGTGGAAAAATTGAATCTGATAAACAAGATAGAGGATTTTTTTTTAAAATCACAAAATGAATGAAAAAATTATAAGCGAACCTTTGGAATCATTATTGAAAAATTATCGTTTTGAAATTGATAATATCAAAAAAATCGTTTCCGGTGCTAAATATACAGCTTTGTTACTCAAGAATGGCAATATCGGTGTTTGTGCAAATTTGGGAAACCAGGTACAAACAAAAAAAAATATTTATGCCAATTTCAATTTGGGAAATTTTTCTCATCGTATTGTTCTAAATACATATTTCAATGCTCTGCTAAATTATTCAGTCAAATACGAAACTGGTGATATTTTTGAAAAAGTAAATTTTAAGAAATTTAATAATATTGCAATGATAGGACTTTTCAAACCAATTGTGAAAAAATTTCAGCAAAATAAGATTCCGCTTACCATTTTTGATTATATAAAATCTGATAATATATTAACATCAATGTCTGATCAGAAACAGATTCTTAAGAAAGCTGATGCCATCATCTTAACTTCAACTTCGATCTTTAATCTCACTTTTTTGGATATTATTAATGAGGTAAATGATAATTGCTGTATTTTTATGTTAGGACCATCTTCAATTATGAATAAAGAAATTCTACAATATCGAAATATTAAAATGATCTTCGGTGCCACTTTTGATAAATTTGACGAACGAATTCTAAAAATTATTGAAAATGATGGTGGAACCAGAAAATTTCTAAAACTTGGCTATAAACAAATTGCTACTACTGGAGAAACAGATGAAAACTTATCTTGAATGTCTGCCTTGCTTTATGAATCAAGCACTACGAGCAGGACGAATTGCCACAGAAGATGAAACAATTGTAAAAAAACTTCTAAATGAAGTTGGAATGATGATTCCTAAAATACCAATGGAACAATCACCACCAGAAACAGGAACATTTATTTATAGAAAGATCAGTGAATTAACAGGAAATTCTGATCCATATAGACAGATTAAAAATACTAATATTTCAAAAGCTTTGGAATTGTATCCTAAATTTAAAAAAATGGTTTTAGAATCTGAAGATTGTTTACTTATGGCTATTCGGATAGCTATTGCCGGAAACATTATTGACCTTGGTACAGGGAAAAAATTCGATATTGAAAAAGACATTGATAAAGTACTTCATCAGGATTTAGCAATTTTTCATTATACTCAGTTCAAAGAAAAATTAGAAAAAGCAAATAAAATCCTCTACATTGCTGATAATGCAGGAGAAGCTGTTTTTGATAAAATTCTCATTGAGGAATTAGGAAAACCTGTTCATTTCATTGTTCGTGAAATTCCGGTGATTAATGATGTAACAATGAAAGAAGCTAAAATTATCGGAATTGATCGGATTGCAAATGTAATTTCGTCTGGATCACTTGCTCCGGGAACTATCTTGAAGAACTGTGATAAAAATTTTGTTGAGATGTTTAGAAATGCAGATTTGATCATCAGCAAAGGACAAGGAAACTACGAAAGTCTCTCAAATGAAGCGGAAGAAATATTCTTTTTACTCAAAGCCAAATGTAATGTTATAGCGAGAGATCTTGGTGTTAAAGAAAATGACATAGTCCTTAAATATTCTAAAAAATAAAAAACTTGACACTGTGTAAAATTTTTAAAAATAATATTTTAAATTTTTGTTTTTATAGAAAATTAAATTAAATTTTGAAACGGTAATGATTTTAAATTTTGCTTTTTTTGGTTTTTAATAAACCTTAATCTCCTTTTGCAAAATTAATGATCTTGCCGTTTCAGCTTTATTTGGGTTATTCTATACATATTACCACGATTAAAATCATGGTTTTCTAAAAAAATGTCATGAAAAAAGGTTGTGATTTATTATTAAACAATTAGATATAAAGAAATATTTAGCTTCATTTAAAAAAACAAAATCCAAAATTACTAATGAAAACGAAGTCTCACGACATAAATATTCTTTTAAAGTTTATTACTAAATATATTCAATTATGAAAGTATTGAGTATAATATGCACTCATTAGTATTATTCGAAATGCAAAAAAAGAGAAGTATAATTAGATAGAAACCCACGATTTTAATCGTGGTTAACAGAAATACAACAAAACTCACGACTTAAGTCGTTGAAATAAAAGGAATATTAAAAATATATGAAGAATAAATTTCAAACAGCAAATGTAACAATTATCGCATTTGCTCATCTTTTACACGACACATATTCAGCATTTTTAGCACCGATTTTACCATTATTGATTGATAAATTAGGAATTTCACTTTTTCAAGCTGGTTTACTTGATGTAATGCGAAAATTACCTTCTTTGGCAAATCCCTTTATTGGTCTGATAGCAGATAAAGTAAGCGTAAGATATTTCGTGATATTTTCTCCTTTGATCACTGCAATTTGCATGAGTTTATTAGGAATTGCACCTACTTATTTGGTTTTATTGGTTTTATTGTTTGTCGCCGGCATAAGTAACACACTTTTTCACGTTCCATCACCCGTAATGATAAAACATATTTCCAGTAATCAAATTGGTAAAGGAATGAGCTTCTATATGTTGGGAGGAGAACTCGCCAGAACGATAGGACCTTTGGCGATTTTGGGAGCAGTTTCTCTCTGGAAACTTGAAGGAACTTATCGCTTATTACCTTTTAGTTTGCTCGCTACAATTATTTTATTTATTAAATTAAGAAAGATTAAAGTAACTCAAGGAATATCTCAGAAGGAAAAAACATTTAAAGCAAGAGAAGTTCTTATAAAACTGTTACCTTTCTTCTTTATACTTTCAGGATTTTTAACATTCAGACAAGTATTAAAAATATGTTTAACAATGTATTTACCAACGTACTTAACCCAAAATGGCAGTTCTCTTTGGATTGCCGGAATATCGTTATCTGTGCTACAGTTTTCCGGAGCAATCGGCACTCTCTTCGCAGGTTCTATTTCTGATAAAATTTCTCGTAGAACTTCACTTCTAATTATTTCAATAGCAAATCCTCTTCTTATGTGGATTTTCCTTTTGGTACAGGGACCATTAACATTTGTTGTTCTGGTGATAATGGGATTTTTTCTATTCGCAAGTGGACCTGTAGTATTAGCTCTTGTCCATGATATTGATTCGGAACATCCTTCTTTTATCAATGGAACTTTTATGATGATTAATTTTGTGATGAGTTCAATAATAGTCCTTTTAGTAGGATTTTTAGGTGACAAAATTGGTTTGGATCTTACATATAAAATTTCTTCCGTTTTGTCTCTCGGTGCGATACCATTTGTATTCTTTTTACCTAAAAAAAGTAAATACAATTTAATGAAAAGATAAATTTAGTTTAATTAAGTAAAAAATTAAGTAATGATTTGTAACTATCCTTCAAATAACTTTTTAGTATCTGAACGAAAATACCAATTTACTAACTTTTTATATAATTTTCAATAACCCACGACTTTAGTCGTGGGTAAATTATCTTTCCAAGTTCCCCGCTCCAAATCAGCTTTAGCTGATTTGGAGCGGGTGAGCTTAAGTTGATCTCAAGCCCACGCCTAAAGGCATGGGTTAATCAAATTTCCAAAAATGCTTTTTTAAATAAAAATTCATACATTTTCGTTCAGATACTATTTAAACAAAAAGAGTCGAGGTTAGGAAAACTCGACTCTTTTATTATCAGACAGATTTCGCTGCCTTTTAGGGGGTATTTTTTAGGACTTCTAAAAAAGCATTAACACAGTTAATGCATTCCAAACTATATCTAAAAGCAAATCACTATTTTATCATCAACATTTTACGAGTTTTAGAATAAGAGTTCATTTTTAACCGA
This sequence comes from Candidatus Cloacimonadota bacterium, assembly GCA_021108315.1. Classification (GTDB taxonomy): domain Bacteria; phylum Cloacimonadota; class Cloacimonadia; order Cloacimonadales; family TCS61; genus JAIORE01. The sequence continues at coordinate 3,299 of JAIORE010000224.1, read as the reverse complement.
TAGAAATATATTCCTGAAGCGACATTTTTACCTTTCATATCTTTTCCATTCCATAATTTATTATAAAATCCTGCTTTTAAATCATCATTGATTAATTCAACAATCTTTGCACCTTTTATATTATAAATTTCTAAAATTACATGTTCACTTTCTTTAAGCGAAAATTTAATTTCTGTTTCCGGATTAAATGGATTTGGGAAATTTCCATTTAGTTCTGTAATAAGCGGTATCAAATAGTCATTAACGTCATTGAATATAGTTACTTCAGTAGGCTGAGACTCATGCTCACCATGTAGAACTGTTACTTCATAAGTTTGAAATCCTGGAATAACAGAATTATCCACGAAAAGATGTGCTGTTGTTTGCTGTAAAAATTCTCCATCTTTATAAACTCTGAAACCGATAATATTTGAACAATTTTCAGGAGAATCCCAAGTTAGAAGTATAAAAGCATTATTTCCACCGATTGATGCTTCAAGATTTTGAACTATGGGAAGTACAAAATCTATTTCAACCACTGCGGTTGGAGCGGATTCTCCTTCATCATAAATAGCAGTAACATAATAGCTGTATTGTCCTTCAGGATTATTATAATCAAAATACTCGGTAATCATAAAATCATCGATATTTATCAGGAAATCACCGTTTTTGTAAATATTATAGCCTGTGAGGTTACGGTCTTTTTTAATTTGCTCAATTGTTTTTATTTTTTGAGTATTTTTTGAATTTGAAACAATTTCTGCTCTTCCATTAAATCCGGGTATATCCCAATCAACTATAATTCTATCTCCAAAAGCAGTTACTGAAAGATTTACTGGAGTATTTTCCGTTGAAATTTCACTAAGTTCAAAATCAAGGTTTATTGTTTGCCAATTTTCAGTGATTTCAATATCTTCATATAAACCGGAAATAAAACCCGGAAAACTTGCTCTTACATTATATGTTCCAATAGGAATGGATAGACAGTAATTCCCATTCTCGTCGGGAGTAGTTTCATGATCACCAGCAGAAATTAAAATTTGACGCACATCCAAGCTATCACTGTTTATTACAACGTTTCCAGCAATATAAGAATGAGGTGTTACCGGTACTTCTGTCAATTCTACATCATCAAAAATCCAATCATTTATTACGTCTGTATCACCTTCAAAGAAAAAAGCGAATTGGAAGTTTTCCGAACCAACATCTGGTGTATCAAGAATAATTTCAGTTAAAGTGGGATTTACACTTCCGGGAAGTCTATACCAAGCTGTATGCCAATTTTCTCCATCTTTTGTTGTTTGAATACCCACATTATAATATCCACCACCTGTATGATCAATAAGTTCACGAAAGTTTAAATTCAAAGTTGTAGAACCGAGAGTATTTATCTCTTTTGAAATGAACCTAAACATTCCTTGAGTAGGTGGATACCAGTGGAATTCCATTTCAGGAGCATTTCCACCTGCATAATTGGTATTTGTAGATAACCAATTTGGTCCGTTCACTTCCCATTCTAATGGAGGAAATTGATCGAAGGGTTCATTTAATTGTACGGGAATTTGTGACGTAATGATTTGTTCATCTCCTTCTGTAAAATAATCTTCACTCGTTAAATTCCAACTAATTAAGAAACTTTCACCGATTTGGATATTGGAATTAGATGAAATAGTATAAACTGCACTTTCGGTGGCACCTGAAATTATTTCCGCTAAGAAAAATTGATTGTCATCAATACTAATATTTATATTTGTCGCACTTATCTCAGAATTCAAATTATAGGCATTACAGCCACCAATATTTAAGAAATTCATCACAAAATCGGCAGTTTCACTAGGATCTAAAATTCCGTTGTTACCATCCAATATCATTATGGACTCCAAAATAATATTGGGAGCATTAATTACAATATTTAAGACCAAATCCCATTCATTTTCGTTAGTAACAATATTCATCAAAACTGGTGCAATATGTGCATCAGGTGCATTTGCACTAGCTTCGAGAGCAAAAGGAATTAGATTCAAACCGGCTTGACTTCCCTCAATATCATCATAATCCGATTGAGATGAGAGAATCGTTAAGTATTCATCATCTGTCGAAATAGAGCAGCTAATATTCTGAGCAATATTTTCTCCGACATTAGCTAAACTCACAAAAAGATCGAATGACTCACCAAAATCAATATTCCCATTATTATTGTCGTCATTTTGAATAAAGGATTGATCAATGACTAAAAACGCTTCTTCGTGAATTATAGGAGTTGGAGAAAGTAAAATTGCCATCTCATTTTGAAGTGGTTTGGCAGCTGTGGGATATTCATTATTATATGTGTACTGCAAACCACGATTACCGGATTGATCTTCAATTCCAACTGTAGCATATTGTCCATGAGCTACCAAATCATGACCATAAAGGCCTTGATCAACATTATTTACAACTTTGTACTGGAATAAAATTTTATTACATCCGTTTGATGTTGGATAGAAGTCAGCATCATAAATAATTAATTGGAAAGTTTCTTCAGCATTATTATATTCATTTTGCATATGAGACCACTCTACAATAAAAGTGTTAGCAGATTCATTGAAATAAGTTAAAACTTTTCCTGTAGTCACAATTAGATCATCCCAAAAAGGAGCAATGATCGGAGATGGACCAAGTGTACTGGGAAGCTGCCAATTCATAAAAGATGCTTGCTCGGTTATCCCCGGAGCTATCCAACCATTTGAACAGATTGTGATCTCATCGTAATCTACATCATAGAATTTCATGTTGAAAGGCAAAGAAACACTATCCACAATACTTCCTGTATTACCTAAATCTTTTAATTGTAAATCAGTTCCATTTCCTCCAAAATCAGGATCTGTTTCATACCAAAGATATTCTGGAACATCTTGATATCCGTTATCTTCATCATCATAAAAATAATATCCATAGGAATCTGGTCCAAGTGGATCACTTATAGATACTTCACCTATATCAAGCATAAATATCAGGTTTTGCATCTCACCAAATTCATTTGTAAGATTTAAACTCATTTCTACCATTGATCCATTGTAAACTTGAAAATTTGTTGAAATCACAAATGGCTCGAAAGAATTGCCTTCAATATCTTCGGGTAAAATTTCTGGATATGAAATTACAGGATTTGCAATAGAAACATTGTTGTTATTGCATGACAAATTTGCTTGAAAACTTCCTGTGGATATTGTACCAATATTGTTGAGATCAATAATGAGATCAACTGTCTCACCTGGTTCAAGTAAATCAATGACCTCCAGTCGAACTGGAGGTTTGAAATATGTGAACCGCTGAAAGCG
>JAIORE010000417.1 GCA_021108315.1 Candidatus Cloacimonadota bacterium | reverse complement strand
AGAATTACTTCGTAAAGAATTATATTATTCTAACCCCAAAATCCGTTATAAACAGAAAATATTCATTGTTATAAACAAATTCAAATCCTTTTTCTGTTTCTTTGATTACACCAGCAAATACATCCTGAAAAAAAACTTTGCCTTTGCGATACATTATTTTTCTCCAGTTTCGAGTATTTCTATTTTTTCAGGAGCCATCATATGCCCAAACATTCTAAGAACATCATTTACTTTGTCCAATCTTAACGTTTGTTTACCATGTTCCAATTCCCTTATAAAACGAAGTCCAACTCCGGATTTTTCAGCCAATTCTTTTTGAGTTAAACCAATAATTTTTCTTCTGTTTTTTACAAAATCAACTAATTTATTCATCGTACTACCTCAAAAGCTAAGTGAACCCGAACGGGTATAGTGTCAAGTTAATTACTTCTTTATATACCCTAAAAGGTATAATGTGATTAATCTATCTGTTATTATACCCTTTGGGGGTTGTTTAAAGGAAAAATATACAATTTTCATTTATTCGAATTCGGAATTATGGATTTGATCATTTTTAGCAGAAAAGGAAATTGGATATTTATAGGAAAACTATTGTCTTATTAAGCATCACAAACAAGATGAGCTAACGCAGGTCTCCTTCGGCTGTTTTTGTTACATTCTGGCATCCATCATTTGATGTTTTTGGAGTCAATCTTCCAAAATTAATACTTATTGTTTTACAGATTTCACCAGATAAAATTTCTTATTACTGCTCAATTCCTCGTGCCAAGATGTTCCGCAAGTATTATGTTCCAGAAACCAACTTGAATAATCGGTATTTGGATTTTCACTACTGTAAACATTATAGCTCGAAACTTCAGGAACAGCATCCCATTGAATAAAAGCAGAATCGGAATTGATATTTATTATAATGTTTTCAGGACTATTTAAGAAAGTGAATGTAGCAGTTACAGTTCTATCATAATCCATCAAGAGTGTCTCAGGATTTGTGGAACCGATAAGATCATCACTCCATTCATGAAAATAATTTCCTTCATCCGGAACAGCAATTAAAGCAATCAATGAACCATAAAAACCTGTAGGATTTGGCTCGTATAAGACAGAACCGGCATTATTAACCGTGATTACTAATTCGCTGTTAAAATCATATTTCCAGACTTCTTTTCCGGTATCTTCTGCAATAAATATCAGGTTCTGTTCCAAACTATCACCAGCCTAAAGAGTAATTCCTTCTTGAGCATTTCCCGGAAGATCCCATTCAATAATATTTGTTCCATCGGTCTCCATTGCTCGCAATTTATTCGAAGAATCCCAAATCGCATATAGTATTTCATTGGATGTTTCATAATGAAGTCCGGAAATATCTGACCGTCCGCTAACAGGTGTAAATTATGTCACAAAAGTAACGCTTGTGTCGGTTGAGCTGGTCGTGATCGGTAGTTCAAAAACATAAATTGTTCCATTGCTTTGAAGACCTGCAAAAAACAATCCTCCTTCCGCATTGGTTGAATCGGGAACGAAAGTTAGAGCTTCCAATCCTTGATTTGAAGGACCTGTCATCCAGGGAGTTAGATCAAATGATCTGGTTACTGTACCAGTTTCAATGTTGAATTCGGATATATTATCAGGGTTTTCCACTCCGATGTAAACAAAATCACTGGTTTTATCTACTATACAAATTCCTTCCAAATCACCGGAAACATTCCAATTAATAACATTAGAACCGTCCGAATCCATTTTGGAAACCATTCCATTATCATTTACCAGAAAGAGTTTCTGCAATCTATTATGCCAGACAGCTCCGCTGGGTTCATATCCCGCTGGTAAGAAACCTCCGATTTCCATTCCGGGTTGAAGACCAGGGAATACATCTGCTGCTATAGAACCGGAAATAATTAAAAACACTATTAATATTGATATTTTCATAATCATTTCATAATTTTATTATTGCAACAAAATCATTTTCCCCATTGAATACATTTCAGCAGATTGTAGTTGATAGAAATAAATACCGGATGAAACAGGTTTTCCATTCTCATCTTTTCCATTCCAAATAACTGAAGATTGATTATGCAATATTGAATATTGTCGGATTTTTTGACCCTTGAGATTGTAAATTATCAGCTTTGAGTTTTCAGCGTTTTCTGTTGATGTAAAATAAATAGTAGTTGAAGGATTGAACGGATTCGGATAATTATAAATAGAAATTGTAGAAGTAGTAATATTTTCCGTATCAATAGAAACTGGAGAAAATTCATGATCACCGAGATAGGTAAAAGTATCCATAGAATATTCATCCCACTCTTCGGTATCATAATATTCGTTAGGTTGAGCCACTATGCTTTTGCGAACCAAAGTCATATCTTTTCCCCAATTTTCAGAAGAATCAATAATTCCAACAAGGTCAATTAATTCATTATTGAAAAATAATCCCATTGCGTCATTACCATTGAAATTACAAACAGAACTTGTTGCATCAGCAATAGTTAGAATATCTTCCGTAGCAGAACTATGACAAACTACATAAACTTCATTGTTTTCTAAAGTACCACTAAGTTCAAAATCACTTCCAAATTCTCCAGCACCATTCGTTTGTTTTTTTAGAGTATAATTATTCAAGTTAATCGAATTTCCGGTACCGTTGAATAGTTCGAGAGCCTTGTTATAACTACTTCCTTCAATATATTCCGAAATGAAAAAAGCATCACTGTTTCCACTTCCATTGATGGAAAAAGATAAATCGCTTTCATCAAAGCTAGTATCATTTTCTGTTAGATGGATTTTTATTTTATAACCGTTTGATGAAGGTAATTCATCAGTTACAATCCAATCAAATGAACCTGAATTGCTTACATCGGTAGCTAAAGTTTCAACTGTGTTTCCCGAATTCAGCAAGGTAATCGTAACATTTTCTGCTGGTTCGTCAGTTTCCCAGAGAATTTGGTGATTTTCTCCACTAAACCAATCTTCACCGCCATTAGGCGAAATCATAGTTATTACTTCATCTATTACAAAAAATTCTCCAACCACCGGCAGATGATCGGAAGCGTAATAAAGTGCATCAGCAATATTTGCCGGAACTGCATTATTATAACCATCATTAATAGATTGATTGAAATGATTTCCATCGTTTCCATAAGGATGCATACTTCCTTCCAGATATTCAACCCCAGAGCCGTTATTCAAATTAAATGAAGTAAGCATAAAATCAAATCTATCATCTAAACCACCTCCGACACCGCCCCAAAAATTAGAAACACGAGGAGATTGTGTGTGGATTTCTGCGTATGATGAATTATCATGCCAATTTCCGACAAGGTCAGTTAAGTCTTTTGCTCTACCAATGTTATTTGTTTCATTAGCCATAAACTTCTCGTAAGCCGGTTCATTATCATCATAAAAGTTCATATCACCAACAATTATAAACTCAGTTCCAAAAGGCTTTTGTTCGATATGCTCTCGGAGATTTGTAACTGAATTCAGGCGATGTTGCTCATTGTCTGCCCCAGATGAAGCTTTTAGGTGACAACTGTAAATATACAAAGGCTCATCATCAATCAAGATAAAATATTCTGAAATATCTCGGGGCCAGCAATTAATTTCGTCCTGTGAGGTAAGCGAAACCCGGGCTGTTTTGTAATAAAACATATTACTCGAATCACCGTTTGAAACAAAAGTGGATCTTGCATAATACTCACCGTTTGAATTTAGAAGATCCAACATATCCATTGCACCGTAGGTATTCTCAATTTCCTGTAATAGCAAAATATCAGGATCAACTTCGTTAAAGATCGTCTGGAAATATTGTAAACGCTCCGGTCCGTGTTCGCTGGGAAATATTAAAGCATTGTAAGTCATTACTTTAAAATTGGTTTGAGCTGTAAGTAAAAATGTTACAATTGTGATGGTTATTAAAATACATATCTTTTTCATAATATAATCCTCCAAATAATTTAATGAATAACTAATAATGAATAATGAATAATGAATAGTTAAGAGCTGTATTCTTTCAATTCACATATTTGTATTGAATTAATCTTCGGAATATGAAAAGAGAAAAGTAAACGACTTTGTCGCTTTACATCAAGATGCTTGATGTACTCCAAAACTAAAAAAAATAAGCTATTGAGTGTGATTTTATCTTTTCTTTTCTTAATTATTCACTATTCACTATTAGTTATTCACTGCTATTTTATAAGTATCATCTTTTTTGATGAAACTATTTTGTTGTTTACTGATAATTGATAGAAGAGAACTCCGCTGGGTACGATTTCCCCATATTTATCTTTCCCATCCCAAACAATTTGTTGATTTGGAGATTTAATCATTTGGAGATTTGAAAAAGTTTTCACTCTTTGCCCCTTCAGGTTGTAAATCTCAATTTTAGCGTTATCAGCGTCTTCTGTATTCAATTCAAAAGAGATAACAGTTTCCGGATTGAAAGGATTTGGATAGTTCCCCAATAATCTATTATCTTGGTTTCCAATAACATCTTCGGGGGTATTAGTTCCAATTTCCACAGTAACTTGGTTTGACGCTTCAGATTCCGGTTGATAACTATCAGAATCAAAGTATTGCGAGGTTACATAATAAGTATATTCACCACCTGAAAGTGCAAAATCAAAATAAGAAGTTACTTCTTCACCATTAAGTTCGCTGATCAATTCATCATTTCGGTATAATTTATATCCGGTTAATCCGTTAGTTTCAATTGGAAGTTCCCACATTAATAAAACATCTGTTCCCATTGGAGTTGCTGTCAAATTTTGAGGAGGATAAGCAGTAAGTGGTGGTCTAATATTTACGATTGCTTGCTGATAATAGTTAAAATTGTAATATCCCGGAGTAAGATCGCTAATATAAAAATATCCATCATAAGAACCACTCCAACCCCAATTCACATGAAAATGAAAATTATTTTGAAAACCGTCAAAAACAAAGGCATGCCCTGCAGTTTCATCACTTCCGGCATAGTACAAAGGTTGGTTATTTTCTAATGAAGTTATGAGCATATCAAGAAATTCATCAATTGGGTAACTATCTTTATTAATTAAATCCATAGCATAGGAATAGGAAAAAAAATGTTTTAGGGCATTATCAGCATATCCGGAAGAAGTTCCTGAACCATCCAAGCCATAATCCATATTGGATGCAATTCCACAATGATATAACAGAGTTGCTACAGCTTGTTTTTGTATGGTTGGAGATGAATAATAAAGGTAATTGGGCATATTAGTCCAATCATAGTTAGTTTCTCCAAAATTTGCCGAAATTGTTTGACCATTCCAAGTATATGAATGTTCTCCGTCTCCTTGCTCAGGATAATTGTGGTATTTCATAATTTGTCCCATTGCTACGGCGACACAACCAACTAAGGTGTGTTGACCACTCATAAGCGGACAATACATATTATATGGTGAGCCTTGATCCCATTCTGTATTGAACATTGGTGATACATCACGATTTCTATTTGAAAATAGTGAGAAATCTTTGTTATCTAAAGCTGTCCACAAATCAAGATTTTCTTGGTTTTGAATATTGTTTTCTATTATGTAAGCTATTTGATCTGAATAATATTGTAACATCTGAGATGTTGCAGGCGGAATTGTATCTTCTTTGATTTCACCTTTATCGCTGTATGCTAAAATTGGATACGAATTATCATCAGCACTTAAAATAACAAAACCTTCCGGAGCAAATGAAAAGTAATACATGGTTGTTTGATTATCATTTTCAAAAAAAAAGGAATTAATTATTTTGGAATTATTTGCGTCAATATACTTCATCCAATTTGTTGCTATTTTTTCAGCACTATCAATATGCACAATTTCTGCTAAGATTGTATTAAAAAACAATATTAAAATATTAAAAGTTGATAAATATTTCATGCCAGCCTCCATTTTTGAAATTTATTATCTATAAAGAAAAAATAATGTATTTTTGTGTCAATTCAAATGATTAATTTATTTTAATTGAAATTGATTGAAGTTTTAAGACTAATGTTTGTGAAATTTATCTTTTGTACTATCACTGAATAAAAAACTATCTGTATTGAAACAGTAATATCACTTTTTTATGATTATTTTTCTACCACAGTCTGAACAAATAAAGTATTCACGATTAAAAGCTGGTGAAAGTTGCTTTGCGCTACCACAAGTACAAACAAAACTTTCCCAACCTTTAGTTTTGCGAGTGTAAACCAAGCTATCTCCACTATTTTTTGCTCGTTGAACTTCATTAATAACATCTTTTGATTGATTTTTTTGAGGTGCATGACTATCTAAAATATCAGCAATTCCGTCTAAATTTGGAATAGGAACCACATTAAAAGTTCCGCATCTTGGGCAAACTATTTCTGGATTAGGGAATTCTGGTGGAATTTTAAATTTGAGCCCACAACTACATACAATAAAAGCAAAATTATTAATTGAACGGATCATATCTCCAAGACCATGCTTTCCACCAAGGTTTCCTAATGGTGAAGTATCTTCAAATGGTTTTCTAATCTTGAGATTTTTATTATCTGTTAGACCTGAGGAGGGTATAATATTTGATCTTTTGTTACCACTGAATTTTGAATAAGCATTTTGATAATCGAGGTAATCTATTCCATGAGATAAACTTTTTAATATTGAGATTCTTTTTGCGATAGGTGGATGAGTTCCACTGCTGAAAGCCATAGTTTTTTTATTATAATAAGGGTCACTAATATAAAAAGCGGAAGTTGCTTTATTTACATGCTCTAGAATTAAGGGTGAGCTGGATATCTTTGCTAATGCAGAAGCAAGTCCTGGTGGATATCTGGTGAGCCTTACAGCAGATGCATCAGCTAAGAATTCACGTTTACGAGAGATAGAAAAATAAAGTATACGAGCTAAAATTGGCGCAAAAATTGAGAGTACTAAAGCTAATACAAGAATTGGAATTCCGCTTTTAGATGCAGTTCCGGAGGAAAATCTTTTTCTGGAAGAACCTCCAAACCAGAATGATCTTAGAAAAAAATGAGAAAGCATTACAATGCTTCCCAGCATCACACCAGCAAATGTCATGAAAAGAATATCTCTATTTATAATATGAGACATTTCGTGAGCAATTACACCTTGTAACTCATCTCGATTAAGGATATTTAATAATCCGGCTGTAACAACTATAGAGCTTTTTTCGGGGTTTCTTCCAGTTGCAAAGGCATTTGGTGAAGAATCGGGGATCACGTAAACTTTTGGCATGTAAGGTAAATTAGCTGCGATTTTCATCTCTTCTACAATGTTAAACAACTGAGGATGTAGAATATCGGTAGCTTCTCGAGCCCTACTCATTCCCAAAATTAATTGATCACCTCCTAAAAAACTCAATAATGAAGAGAGCAACCAAAAAAAAACTGCTATTCCTAAACCAAGCAAGCCACCTTGCTCACCAAAAAAGTAACTTCCAATAAAATATCCTAATAATAAAAGTAGTAAACCCATTGTAGAAAAAAGAATTATGGATTTTCTTTTATTGCTGGCGATTAATTCCCACATAATTATTTTTTAGAATTTTACTTTCGGTGCTACTCGTTCTGCTTTGTTTTCCAATTCAAAAAATTCTTCTTTGATAAAATTGAACATATTAGCTATCATATTAGAGGGAAACATTTGTACTTTATTATTATAAAAAAGTACTTGGTCGTTATAGCTTTGTCTGGAAAAGGCTATTTTATTTTCAGTGGAGGTTAGTTCTTCCTGCAAAGCCATAAAATTTTCGTTTGCTTTTAGATCTGGATAATTTTCTACAACCAAGAAAAATTTACTCATCGAACCACTTAATTGGGATTCATATTGTGATTTTTCTTTTACGCTCCCTGCACTCATCGCATCACTTCTAGCTTTTGTAACGCCTTCCAAAGTTTCTCGTTCATGCTTCATATATCCTTTGGCAGTTTCAACGAGGTTAGGAATAAGATCATGCCTTCTTTTTAATTGCACATCAATTTGTGACCAAGCATTTTTTACTCTATTTTTTAGTTGAACCAAGGAATTATAGAGTCCGGCAAATGAACCTACTAAAATAACTATTACAGCGATTAAAATTATTAATTCAATCATTTTTCCTCCGATTTATTCGTTTTTTGAAATATTCACTATATTGGAAAACATATCTTCTAATAGTTTTAGAATATTACTATTATCATCTAATTGCCCAATTCTTAGAACTTGTTCCAACTCACCTAAATCAAACCAAATTCCATGATTTTTCTTACATTTATCAAGAATAACTTTTTCATCTGTTCCTACTTGAATTTTAGCCATTTTTTTATTACAAATCGGGCATTTTCTTTTCTTTTCTTTTGATTTTATTTTTTCAAAACTGTTTAGGAGGTTTTCTCGATTTTGAGCTGATCCAAGTAATAAGTCAAGTTCCCCTGCGTCCAACCAGATTCCTCCACAGGAATAACAATAATCAATTTCAACATCATTTAACTCTAAAACGATCATTGCTTCTTTACATACTGGGCAATTCAAAATGACTCCGAATTAATGCATGTTAAAAAGTTATTCTTTGCCATTATAGATTTTTACAGCTTTGGATAATGAATGAGTATTATTCATCTTTATAATCCAACCAATTAAAGTTGATGTTCCACCGGCAATTATAAATTTGAAAGCAGGAGTTTCAGGAAAACTTCATGGATTATTTTGAGGTTGATCATCTTCTGTAGCTGGTAAAGAGAGAAATCCACCAACAATAAGAGCTATTCCGGCTCCAAAAAATAGATATGATGTTGTGTTTTGTTTATAATAACTATTAAACTCACCAAGAGCTAATTTGTTATCAGAAATATATCTTTTTAGAAGGTCCTTCGAATAATTTTCAATAGTTGCATTATCTTTTTGAAGAAAACTAAACTTGTTATCCAATACAACAGGTTTAGTGTTAAAACTGTTTATTTTACCACTATTCATTTTGAAAATCCATCGTCCTGAATGAGGATAACCAATTTTGGAATTTACCATTACAGAATCTGTATCAGTAGGAGTAATTTTCTGTTTATCGATTTTCAAGTAGCTCATTTTGATGCCAGAAAACTCTGTTGAACCATTATGCAAATATGAATCTCCTTCTACCTTTGTGCCGTCTTTCATAAAGGCGATACAACCATATTTTTGAGCTTGATTATATGAAAAATTATTGAACATCATTTGATTGTGAAAATCATGCATAGGTGGTGGACTGTAGCTGAATTGTCCAAAAATATTAACAATAACTATTGAGAATAATATTAATAATTTGAATCTCATTTTTTGTCCAGTTTTACTGTTTTCTTTTTAGTCTTTTTTTTAACAACTTCTGTACTTATTTTATAAGGAACTACCGAAGTAAGAGCATCAGCAATCTCCTTATGTGTCATCGCATTACGTAAAATATTCAGGTTTTCTTCGTGCAATAAAAATTTTGAAATATATGAAATGGAAAAAAGGTGTTGAACATCATCATGTAATAAAAGCATGAAAAAAAGATTTACCGGTTTGTTATCAATAGCATCAAAATCAATATCTTGCTTTGAACGACCAAAAAGTATAGTTGGTTTCTTAATTTTGGAGGGGTGATGATGACGAGGATGTAGAAGAGCAACTCCATCACCAATTGCAGTGGAAACCAGCTCTTCACGAGCTATGACAACTTGATATAACCAACGATGATCTCGAACAATTTTCAAATCTTTTGCTTTTTTAGCCATCTCTGCAATTGCTTCAAATTTATTTGTTGCTTCAAAATCAAGAAAGATAAACTTTGCTTTAAAGTAATCCGTAAAACGGCAAACAGCTTTTTTTAAAGCAAGATGCTCATTTTCCACATCACTAAGGTTATCTAACCACTCATCAATATCCACTTTTTGAATTTTAACCGTATTTCCTTTTTTTATTGATTCAAAGATTCCACTTTTAACCATCTCCTTAATCACTGAGTCTGTCACTCTTAAATAAGCTGCTGCTTGTTTTAATGTTAATAATTTATTAGGCATGTTTTCTCCTTAACATAATTTTATAGTATCAAAAATTGAAATAATAATCTTTAATAAATTTTTATGCCAGATAGTAAATTTCATTAATATCTGTCAAGTATAATGGATATTGCTGATTCTCTATGATTTTTGTAGAATTTTGTTTGGCAAAATTTGTTAAAAATATATAAAAAATTTAGAAAAGAAATTGTTAATTGTTATTAATAACTTGCAATTTCGGAATACACTTTGTATTTTTAGAAAATATTATTTGACATCAAACACCGATAAATTTTTTTGTTCCAGAAAATTACAGGATTGGAGGAATAATGCCAAATCATGCTTCTTGTGAAAAAAGATTAAGACAAGAGAAAAAGAGATCAGCTAGAAATAACTATGTAAAAATGACGATTAAAACATTATCAAAAAGAATGCATAGTGATTTACCTATTGAAGAAAAAGAAAAATTATTAAATGAAGTATATTCAAAATTGGATAAAGCTGCAAAATCAAACATAATTCATAAAAGAACAGCATCTCGTCGCAAAGCTCGTTTATCAGCTTATTTTAATAAAGAAAAATTAGCTTCCCCTACAGCGGAATAAAAAACAAACCCAGATTTTAGGCAGGCAGAAATGTCTGCCTATTTTTTTATAATTAGGAGATTTCATGGAAATTATCAACTTGAATAATATTAATATGATATATTTCGGAGCAATTCTTGCTGCTCTTGTCTTGATATCAATTATTATTATTTTTCTGATTAAAAAGAGTAAAACTAAAATAAAAACTGGTTCAGAAAAATTAACAGAAGCAAAGTCTAAAAATACTCAATCATTACATCTTAAATTGGCAAAAACCAAAAAAGGATTTATAGGTAAGATAGCTGAAGTATTACAATTACGAGGAAAAATTGATGATGATCTTATGGATGATCTTGAAGAAGCATTATTGCAAGCTGATATTGGAATAGATACAAGTATGTATGTTATGGAAAAGCTAAAAAATGAGATAAGAACACAAAAAATTGAAGATTCTCAAAAGATACAATTCCTAATTGAAGATATTATTAAAAAAATGATGATAGATGAATACTCGCATCAAGCTGATCATTTAAAAATTGCTAACAAAAAGCCATTTATCGTATTATTTATTGGTGTTAATGGAGTTGGAAAAACAACTACAATCGGTAAATTAGCGAGACGATATAAAGATGAAGGAAAATCAGTAATGGTGATTGCGGGTGATACTTTTCGAGCAGCAGCTATTGAACAATTAACAATTTGGGCAGAACGATCAGGTGCTTCAATTTCTAAACAACAACAGGGTTCAGATCCATCATCTGTGATCTATGATGGTGTAATGTCAGCCAAAAATAAAAATATTGATGTTGTTCTCATTGATACGGCAGGCAGACAACACACAAAAGTAAACTTGATGAATGAACTTTCAAAAATAGTAAGAACAATTCAAAAAATAGTTCCTGATGCTCCTCATGAATCGCTTCTTGTAATAGATTCTACAACCGGACAAAATGCATTAATACAAGCAGAAATATTCAATAAAGCAACTAATATTTCGGGAATAATTCTCACAAAATTAGATGGAACTGCCAAAGGTGGCATTGTAGTCGGGATTAAACATCAGTTAAATATTCCAGTAAAAATGATTGGAGTAGGTGAACAACAAGAAGATTTACGTGATTTTGATGCGAAAGAATTTATCGAAGCGATTTTTGAGTAAATACAGAAATATTAAAATATAGTAAGAAGGAATCTATCAACAAACTAGAAGAGCCTAACTTACAGGATATAAAAAGAATACATAGAATTTTCAGGGGGAATAATTGGATAATACAAATGATGTTATAATCGCATATTGTGGTTTAGTTTGTTCAAATTGTGGAGCTTTCAAAAAAGGGAAATGTCTGGGTTGTCATAGTGAAAAACCGATGAATCGAAATTGTAAAATGAAATCATGTGCAAAGAAAAAAAGATACATAACTTGTGCTGATTGTACGGACTATGAAAATCTAAAAGATTGTAATAAACTTTATAATCTGATCTCCAGATTTTTTGGATTTATTTTTCATACAGACCGAATAGAAAATTTGTATCGAATCAGAAAAGTAGGTATAGAAAAATTTAAAATTGAAAGAAAAGATAGTGGAAAGATTTAAGGAGCGACTGAAGAAAATTTATTAGAGTACAAGGAAACTAATTTTTTATTATTTATTCATCTAAATTGAGCAATTGTAAATCAATCTTGTTCCCAATTCTATGATTGTGAACGTAAAATTTTTTAAACATTGTTTTACCTCTTGGATTTCATTGAAAAATATTTATTAAAAACACCATAACTCAATAGTCCCAATGATGTCGCAACTATTCCCATATACAGTTCATCTACATTTTGCCAGAATTCCGGTAAACTAATATTACGCCAAATACTGACAGTAACAACACCGAGAATACTTGCAAAAACAAATTGAATATCTTTGATTTTTCCTGGGAAAATATAACCATAAAGTACTGGTAAAAGAAGGCAGCTTGCAGAATAACTACCCAATGTTTTCCATACTATTTTAATATTTCCCTCAAAAGCTACTCCTAAACCTACTGCAATAATTCCTACAACAATAATTCCCATTTGGTGAATAAGAATTTTCCCTCTATTTTTTTTTGGCATCATATCAAAAGAAACAGTATTTCCGGCTATAAAGAGATATGAATCTAAAGTAGAAAGAATTGTTGCCAATATTCCAGCAAGAACCAGACCTCTGATGCCATTTGGTAAAATCTGAATTGCATAAATAAGATAAGCCTGATCTGATGCTGCTTCAGGAATCACTGCTTTGGCGTACATCGCTCCAGCTGTTGTACAAATATCAAAAAGAATCCAAACAAATGTAGATATCAGAATACCTTTTTTTGCAACAGTCGTATTCTTTGCTGCAAATACTCGTTGATAAAAATTTGGATCAACTAAAGTAGATAAAGCTATAAATCCCCAAACTAATGTAGTAGCTATGCTTTCTCCGCCGGTTAATGTAAAGTGCGTAGCAGGTAAATTTGCTTTTAAAAAACTGATTCCACCAAATGTTTTGTATGAAAATAAGAGGATCAGAAATACTCCAAGGCACATCACAAAAAATTGAATTACATCTGAGAAAACAATTGCTCTGAATCCTCCATAAATTGTATAGAGAATCACAACAGTTACACCGATGATCATCCCTGATAGAAGTGAAATTCCAAATAGAGCTTGAATAAGAATTCCTAAACTGATGACATATGCAATTGGTAAAACATTAAAAAAATTGAAGACTGCACTTAGCATTCCAGCTTTTTTACCAAACATTTTAGTAACAAGGTCTGGAAGTGTGATTGCTTTATATTTCGCAACTTTGTGTGTGATAAAAAAGGCAAAAATAATGTAAGATATATACCAAAAAGCACCTTGAGTTACGAAATTGAATATTCCTTGTTCAAAGGCAATTTTTGTTACACCAAATATTCCACCATACCAAGTAGCGACCAAAGTTGCGACAAACATTGGGAGGGTGAGTTGTCTTCCCATCAAAATTATATCTATAAATTTGAGGTCATCATCACCATTTGTTTGCTCTCTTTTTTTTTTTTTTTGCTGTCCCCAAACAACAGAAATCAAGGTTAGAAGAAGAATTCCAAAAAAAATAAACCAATCTAAACCGCTCAAAGCTGTTTTATAATCTATAGTTAATTCCAAGTAAAACTCCTTTTAGAAGAATTTGATGCCAATATTTTTGAAAAAATCCTATAAACAAGTTTTTTTTAAATAAAACCTAAATTGTGCGATTTATTTTGAAATTAGGTGTTAAATTCTTTTAGTAAAAGTGTGTTAGGAAAAAATTGCAGTAATACCCATTAGATTTTTCAAGATTTTTTTCCTAACACACTTTTACAAGAGAACTTAGTGTATAATGAAAAAAGAATTGCTCAATTTAGGTAAAATGTAAATTGCTAATAATCTACAAAATTTTATTCAAAAAAAAGTAAAATTTTGTATTTTTCGGATAAAATTAAAATTAATATTTGACATAAAAACAATCAATTGTAAATTATTTTTATGGATTTTAAACTTATAATACAAATAGATAATTGTCCGATTTGCAAAATTGACAAATCAAAATTCCCAAAAAAGGAGGTAGTATGAAAGGAAAAATCTCATTTTCTCACATTGAGAAAGAATATTTGCATGAGATGCGAAACAAAATTAATAACTCGGAAAACAAATCTGATTTAAAAAACCATTTTTCATTCACAATTTTAAATATGTTAGAAGAAGTGTTTGAAGAAAAGGAAGTTGAGTTGAATGGTGATGATGTACTGTTTGATCCCAAAGCTGAAAAATATTTTATTTTAAGCAGTTCTTTGAAGGATCAGGTGATTTTTCAAGAAACTTGGAAAGGATCAGATCTTCCTAATGTGATTGGAAGATTTGCTTATTCTACTTATCACCGGTATTTACATTTGGATAAACATCTGGAAAAAACTGAGCGGAAAATCAGAAATTAAGAGATAAAAAACAGATAAGCGGGATTAATTCCCGCTTTTTTTTTGCAAAAAAATATATTTTGATACTTCAATTTAGATGAAAGAGTCTTTTTGGTTGACACAATTTCGCATATTTTTTCGCTACTGCAAATGAAAAATATTAAATTATATAAAAATGTTGCAATTATTACAGCCGGAGGAAGTGGTCTCAGGCTTTCTAAATCGCAGAAAAAACAGTTTATAATGATAAATGGAAGATCTATTCTATTCAGAACGATTGATACTTTTTCAAAATTAGAAGAGATTCAGAGCATTATCGTTACTTTACCTAAAGAGGAACTAAAATATTTCAAAGAAAATATTGAAAATGAGTTTCATAAAGTAAAAATTATTTGTGGTGGGAAAGAACGTAATGATTCAGTTTATCAAGCTCTGCTGCAATGTCCACCAAATACAGATTATGTATTAATTCATGATGGAGTAAGACCTTTTGTAGCATCGAATGACATTAAAAAAATGTTAAATTTGGTAATTGACAAAAAGGCTCTTATACCAGTAAGTAAAGTGAAATATACTCTAAAATTGATTGAAAATAAGAAAATTGTAAAAACTGTTCCTCGTGAGAAAATTTATAATGCTCATACTCCCCAAATTTTTGAATATAAACTTATATTCGATTGTCATAAAAAATTAAACAATTCTTTAGAAAAATTCACTGATGATGCCTCACTATTAGAATATTTTGGGATCGAAGTATCTACTTACGAAATAAATGATGGAAATTTTAAAATAACAGATCAATACGATCTTAAAATTGCAAAACTATTAATTAATTCAGGAGAAAATATATGAGAAATTTTAAATTATCAATTCCAATTCCGATAATTGGTTTGGGTTGTGGAGTATTAGGACTTAGTTTAACCAAAGTATCATTAAATATGGGAAATTATGCCTCTACTTTATTGAAGGCTTTAGAATATCGTGGATATGATTCTACTGGAGCAGTCGTTCAAGATGATAAAAAAAATATTGTTATTAAGAAAGATATTGGAGCACCTAGTACATTAGTAAAAACTCTGGGAATTGAAAATCTTAGCGGACAAACTTTTTGTGGTCAAGTGAGGTGGGCAACATTTGGAACAGTTTCTCAAAAAAATGCTCAACCGCATATAGTTAAATGCAAACGTCATATTTATGGTGCTCACAATGGCAATATCACGAATACGAGAGAACTTAAACATTTTCTACTTTCCGAAGGACATAATGTCGTTTCTGATAATGATGGAGAGATGTTGGTTCACACTATTGAACATTATTTTGATAACGAACTAACTAAATTTCCAATAAAAAAGCAAAATGATTTTGAAACACGTAAAAATTGTTTTCGTAAGGCGATTATCAAAGCTTCCAATAAAATGGTTGGATCTTATGCGGCAGTTGTAGTAGATCCTCAAACTGAAGTGAGTTATGCTATCAAAGCAGGAAGTAGCTTGTATTTTGGAATAGGAGAAGTTGAAGAAAACAATAATTTTGGTCTCGTTTCTTCAGATTTAACAGCTGTTTTGAAATTTACGAAATCATTAGTAAACCTTCGTGAAGGTGAGATGGTAGAATTCAAGAATAATGATTTCAAAATTTATGCTTTTAAGAATCTAAAAATAAAAAGACCAAATCTAAATGATCTTATTATCAAAGCAGGAGAATTGATAAATAAAAAATCTGTGAGATCAAAATTACGGGCAGAAGATACAGAATTGCTTCCTCAATTCAACTATTTTATGGAGCAAGAGATATTTGCAGAAGTAGAATCTTCGGGTAAACTAATTAAGTTGTTCAATAATGGTTCAAATACAGGGCGAAAAATGTTAGAGTTTTTGAATAAAGAAAAGATGCTCACAAAGATTAAAAGTCTATGCAAATCAATTGTAGATAATGATGAATTTGAATCTCAATTAGGAGCTTTTAAAGATTTTTGTTCATCAAAGGAAGCTATTGATTCTTTTGATAAAATTCAGCAGAAATATCCGGCAATTTTTAAAGAATTGGTTCAGAAAGATTTTGAAAAAAGATATTTCTTTTCCTCTGATAAAAATTCTTTCATTGAATTATTAAACTCTAAATATGATAAACGTAAGTTATTGGTTTCTAAAGCATTAGACTCCGTTTCGGAAAAAAAAGATGTTGATGAATTTGAGGAAAGTGTAAATAATTTCCTAAAACTCATAAAAAATACTCAAGAAAAAAGTAGAAATATTTATGCAATTGCCTGTGGAACTTCTTTTCATGCAGCCAAAGTTGCATCTGTTTTCTTTAATGAAATTGCAAATGTAGAGATTATACCTGTACTTCCTGGTGATTTTCGTGGTCAGTATTCATTTAGCTTAAGGGATGATGATATTATAATTGGTGTTTCCCAGAGTGGTGAAACCAAAGATTTGATAGATATTTTTAATGATGTTGAAGCATCAGGATTAAACATTAAAACTATCGTTCTGGTAAATAATATGAATTCAACTCTTGGACAGGAAAAAAGTGAAGTTTCAATCCCGATTGCTTGCGGACCTGAAATTGCAGTACCAGCTACAAAAAGTTTTATCAATCAAATAACACTATTCTATTTTTTAGCAATCAAAGTAGCTGAGATGAAACTTAAAACTATGAAAGAGGAAAAAATTGCTAAATCTCAAATTCAGAAAGAGGAGAAGAGACTCAAGAAACTTTTTAAATCATTAAACGATATTCCGCAAGTAATCAAAGCTACCATAGAAAGCACAAAAGATGAAATTGAGTATGTTGCTTCTAAAATATATATGGAACCATCTATGCATATATTGGCAACAAAAATTACTGGTGTTGCAAAAGAGGGAGCACTTAAAATTCGTGAAACTGTTCTTAATCATACGGAAGGTGGAGAAGCATCTGAATTCAAACACGGTCCGAATACAATTTTAGGGAAAAATACGGTGTTAGGGATCAAGAATGTCAAAGCAATGGTGAAACATTTCAATGAAACAATTGATAAAATGGAAGAGATGTCTGAACAACAAAATATTGAGCGTCAAGAACGGCGCAAAATTACTCAAGCACTTAGCAGTTATGTTTTTACAAAGGCAATACCATTTAACCTTTCTAGAGAAGGAACAGATATTTTTAATGATATTATAGCTGATTACGATTTTTTCGATCGTGCTTATAGGAATTACCCGCTCATATATGTTACCGGTCCCGAAGAACGAGATGTTAATTTAACAATTTCACAAATAAATACTCATAAAATACGTGGGGCGGATACTTTTGTGATAGCAGAAGAAAACGATAAACTTATGGAAAATGCCAGAATTAATCCTCACGATTCAGGGTATTACGGATGGGGTTATATTCCATTACCAAAAGTCGGTAATTCATTGATGACAACGTTTTCTGCCACAATTGTTCTACAACTTTTAGCACTTAAAATGAGTATTAAAAAAATGGAATATCTTGATCGCTTAGGAATTGTGGATCATGGAGTTCATCCAGATGTTCCCAAAAATGTTTCAAAATCAATTACAGTGGATTAAGTAAAAAAGATTTAACCACGAATTATCACGAATTTACTCGAAGAAAAAAAATTAACGCAAAGACGCTAAGAACGCTAAGATAAAAGAATGGAAAAAGGGAAACTGAGAAATGGAAAACCTTACTTCAATCCTCTCCTGCAAGTTAAGTCCCGATATTTCATCGGGATCCTTGCAGGAGAAGGGATTAGGGGATGGGGTTGGTTTTGATATTTTCTCTGTGCTCTCTGCCTGCCCTGTAAGGAAGAATGACTGTATCGGGATGTACTTTGTGGTTAAATCTTTTTATTTGTCTTGTTCGTTTTGTTTGTTTTGTTCGTTGCTAAAAATAAAGAAAAATACTTGAGGATTTTAGACTATGAGAATTGGATTTGGTTATGATGTTCATAAATTAGTTGCTGATAGGAAATTAGTTTTGGGTGGAGTAGTAATTCCATTTGAAAAAGGTTTATTAGGTCATTCTGATGCAGATGTGCTTATTCATGCTATTATTGATGCAATTTTGGGAGCAATGGCAGAAGGTGATATTGGAAAATTATTTCCTGATAATGATGAAGAATACAAAAATATTGATAGTAGAATTTTACTTAAAAAAACTTATGGATTATTATTGAAAAATAGATTTGAAATCGGAAATATTGATGCTACTATCTGTGCCGAAAATCCTAAACTCAGTCCTTATATATTTGAGATGAGAAAAAATATTGCTAATGACCTTAAAACTGAGATTTCAAATATTTCTATCAAGGCAACTACAGAAGAGGGTTTGGGTTTTACCGGGGAAGGTAAAGGAATATCTGCTACTGCGGTGGTTTTGTTAAATTGTGAGTAATTAATAAAAAAAATTAAATAGGTAAGACTTTGAAATATATTTGTGAGAAAAAATGAAAAAACCTGAATTATTACTCCCTGTGGGAAATACCGAAACATTTTATGCTGCTCTAGAAGGTGGAGCTGATGCAATTTATCTTGGATTACGGAATTTTAATGCTCGTGGAAGAGCAAAAAATTTTACGATAAGCCAATTGCAATCAATTTTAAAAGAGGCAGAACAGAAAAAAATCAAGGTTTATCTAACCCTGAATACTCTCATAAAAAACAAAGAACTTAGTGAATTAATTGATTTGATTTTTGCAATTTCTCAAACGAAAATCAGTGCTGTAATCATTCAAGATTGGGGTGTTTATTATGTTATCAAGAAGTTTTTCCCAAAATTAGTTTTACATGCTAGTACCCAAATGGGGAATCATAATTCATTAGGAGCAGATTTTTCAAAACTTAGGCAATTTGAAAGAATAATATTAGCTCGTGAAACTAATTTTCCAGAGTTGAATGAAATCTCACAAAAAACTAAAATTGAATTAGAAATTTTTAATCATGGAGCTTTGTGCTATTCACTTTCAGGAATGTGTTTATTTAGTAGTTATCTTGGTGGAATGAGTGCAAATAGGGGATTGTGTCGGCAACCTTGTAGGAGGATTTATCAAGGTGAAAATATTGCAGATTATATGTTTAGTCTTAAAGACCTACAACTTATAGATTTAATTCCTGAATTTACTAAGTTAGGTATAAGCTCAATTAAGATAGAAGGTCGAATGAAATCTGCTGAATATGTTTTCAATGTTGCTCGTGCTTATCGGATGGTACTTGATGACAATTCAAAAATTGAAGAAGCAAAAAAGATACTAAATTATGATTTTGGTAGAGAGAAAACATCGTACTTTATGGATTCTAATATTTCTAAGGCAGTTACTGAAAATCCGTATATCGGTTTATTTTTAGGTGTAATTAAAAAAGTAGAAGAAAATGGTTTCGTTATCGAAACAGATAAAGAAGTATCAATTGGAAATAGAATGAGAATTTTACCACAAGATGGAACCGATAGTAAAGCTTTCAAAATTAAAGGATTAGAAACTATTGAGAAAATTGGTGAACAACGGTTGTACAAAATTATTTATAAAATAAATGGAATAAGCATTGCAGACAAGGTTTTTTTGATAGGAACTTCTGATAAAAAATTTAGTACTAAATTTTCATTAAACGGGAAAAAAATTAATCTCAAATTTTCAGAATCTAGGAAAAAACATATTCTCTCTCGAATTGGTTCTAGTAAGTTAAATAGTAACATCAAATTATATTATAGAATAAATTCTTTGGAATGGTTAAAAAAAATTAACCTCAACAATATTGACAATTTGATCTTGAATTATTCGAAAAAAGATTTGGATTCATTAGACCTGAAATCTGGCTTTATAAATAAATTTAAGCATAAACTTATTATTCAATTACCAAAATTTATTATGGAATCAGATATACTTTTTTATAAAATGGCAATAAAAAAAACAGTAAATTCAGGAATTAATAGTTTTCTAATTAGTCATTTATCACAATTAATGTTGTTCCAGAAATATAATGTAAAAATTGGAACTAACGAAAACGTTTATATTTTGAATGATGCAGCAATCCAACTTTTGAAAGAAAATAATATAAAATCTTATGTTTATCCTTATGAATTAGATTATCCGAATCTCGTTTATGGAAAAGATCGAAAAGGTATTGTTCCGCTTTATTTCTATCCTGAACTATTTTATTCAAGAATGCCAGTGACTGATCTAAAGGATCATGAGATTTTCAAAGATAGAAATGAAAGCTATCAGAAAATTACTAAAGATGGTTTTACTATTGTTGTTCCTACTCGACCTGTTTCTTTTTTACAGTACAAAGAGAAGTTGTTGAAGAAAGGCTTTAGTCATTTTTTGATTGATTTTTCTTATACAAAACCTTCACAAAATTTATTTCGTCGAATCCATAAAAAATATTTGAATTCTATTGCTGAACAACCTTCTACAAATTATAATTTTAAAGAAAAGCTAAAATGATTTTTTACCTGAATTGAGTGATTCTCAATTCCAAAGTCAATTTTAGGTGCTATATTGAGACAAAAACTCAGGTTTTGAAGTATACCCCAAAGATGAAACAGAAGTTTCAAAGATATTACATTCCAAATCTGAAGATTAGGAATGAGAGCGATTTGCAATCGCTCAACTTTGTATCTTATTTCTAATTTTTTTTGGAGGTAAATATTATTAATTGTATTTGTATTTTAAAACTTTGTGACTTAGCGTCTTTGCGGTGAGTCCTTTCTGGTTCTGGCTTGTCCAGATTCGGTTTTATAAAGAAATCGAATATGATTCCTGTTTTTTATTAATTAATTCACTTCTGTTCAATATTCGAAAATACGAATTGGGGAAAACAATCTTAAATATTTTAATAGAACTTTCTGCAAAATTTTGTCTTAGCACTTTGATTAACCGATTTTCATATTTTATCTCATAATTCTGTTCTGTAAATCCTAATTCACTCATTTGATATTTTAAAACCGGTAAAATTGAGATTTCCAATTCTGTTTTTTCTGCTCTATTTGAACCAACTGTCGCTGCTATAATTCCCTCACCGGCTTGAACATTACTCTCTGAGATTTCACTATTGAAACTTCCAAAAACAAATTTGTCAACGTTCACATTTGATCTCTGAATCTTTTCTTTAAAGTTTAAATTACCTTTACATAAAATTATAGAATGGTTGATATCGTTAACATCTAGGTCTTTTTTCACAAATACGATTTTTTCTGGTGAACATATTTCTCCTTCAACTGTAAGGTTTTTTTCAACAACCACTTGAGAATCAATAATATTGCCTTTAACAATCAAATCGCAAATAATATGTAAGTCTTTATTAATAATATCTTTTGTGATGATTATTTCGGATTTTACACAAATCCTATTTTTATTATCTAAATATGGATAACCTGATTTTTGGGCACAAATTTGATTTTTTCCCGTAGAATAATAAACATTTTCACCAATAAAATTTTCAATAAGAATTGATGCTTTTGAATTTTCAATGAACTTTTCTCCTAAGATATTTAAGCTCTGAAGTTCACTGTCTTTCGTAATAACATTGATGATTGCATCATTTTCTTTCACAACTTCTTTATTAAGAATATTATTAATATCTAAAGTTAGATTAGGATTAAGGAAGTTTTTTCGATTAAGCAGGAATTGAAATTCTACTTTTTGATCGGATTTATCACTCAATGCAATAAGAAATGGCTTCCCAAATTGCTTTTTTTCATTTAATTCTGAAATCTTTTTTTTTGCTGTTTGGAAACCATATTTAATTCCAGAATCATTTATAAATTCAACAATTTCTTCTTCATTAATAATCTCACCAGTATCGAAAATTGTTAAATACGCACTCATATTATCTTCTGAAATAGTGATTTCGAAATTTTTCTTTTTATTTATAATTTTTTTTCTACATTCATAAAAAATCTCCACAATAAAAACCAGCTAGTGTCAAGTCAAGCATCAAATGACGTATTACTCGATCAGATTTTGGCTTATTAGTGCGATTCCAATCAAGAATTGGAAACAAGAATACGCTTGACTTGACACTAGTAATTATATAATATTAGTCAACATTTTCAGTAATGTTTTTCTTCCAAATTTAGAAGATTCTGACTTAATTGTGGATTTGGGACAATATATCTCTGATGCTGATAGTGAATTGGAATTTAATTTACATATAAACATGAATTACAGCATGAGAATATTTTTGAATTTTTCTATGAATTCTTAGGGATTGGGAGACTGTTCAACTGCACTCTCACTATTAATCATTCTTTATAGTTTTTCTTACAA
>JAIORE010000352.1 GCA_021108315.1 Candidatus Cloacimonadota bacterium | reverse complement strand
CGCTTTTAAGCGGTTCACGAATTCAAACCTCCAGTTCAACTGGAGGTCATTGATTTTAATCAAATTTAGTATCATCAAAACTCGACTCGAGATTTTGACTTTAGTCTATAGTGTTTTTAACAAACTCTTCTACTCTCATTACTTTTCAAGTAAGAAAATTTGACAATAAATATTTACAAATTATTTTCATAGTTAGCAATTTGTACTTCGATAAAATTTATTTATTTCTTTACAATTTTAATATTTTTTTGTCTTCTGCATTTTGATAATTTGTAGGGGGAATTATGAAAATTTTTATCATTTTTTTTGTTGTAATTAATTCAATTTTTCTATTTGCAGAATGGACGATCGTTGAAACCTTTGAAATTCCTGAAAGTGCTTCCGGTCTGGCTTTTGACGGAGAATATCTTTATTGCGGAATTTATGGAGCAAATGGTGACGAAATCTATCGGATAGATCGGGAAAATGGCAATTATACAATGGTTTCTTCGGGACTTCTTGACGATTGTTTCGGTTTAACTTTTGACGGAACTTATTTTTGGACAATTGACCGACTTGGAGCTTATGAACCATCTATTGCTATTCAATTTGATTTAGGCGGAAATTTGATCTCGAATCTCCAACTTCCAACTACCTATATGTCCGGCATTGCTTATGATAGTGGTGGTTTTTGGGTTGCTGCGTATTACAATCCGGATGGGGAAATCTACAAATTAGATCAAACGGGACAAATAATCACTCAATTTTCTGCACCGGATAATCAACCTTGGGATGTATGTTTGGAGAATGAATACTTATGGATAGCGGATTATTATGGAAATTCGCTCTATAAATTGAATTCAACAACCGGAGAATTGATAGAAAGTCATAGTTCGGAAGGAGAAAATCCTGCTGGAATTGTTTTTGACGGTGAATTCCTCTGGTATTGTGATGAAGGTCAAAATGGAGTTGATTTTCTGTATAAAATTGACCTTTCGGGTGGAGGAACTCCGGAAATATTTACTGATCAAACTGACATTGATTTTGGTAATGTGATTATTGAGCAAGCGGAATTTCAAATACTTGCCATTCAAAATGTGGGTTCGGCAAACTTGATAATAACCGATCTTACTTTCAGTGATGACAGTTTTAACACTTTAGCAAATTTACCACTTGAAATTGAACCTAATGAAACTATAGAGTTGGAAATTGTCTTCGATCCTCAAAATTGGGGACAACATAATGAAAATTTATCGATTTTATCAAATGATCCGGTAAATCCTGAAATTACAATTTCACTTTCAGGTTATGCTTTATTTAATGATCAGGAAATTGAAACAAATTTAAATTCACTAAATTTCGAAAATGTCCGAACCAATGCTTACACAGGGCGTTTTATCGAAATAAGTAATCAGGGAAATGTAGATTTGATAATTTCTTCAATTGAAGTTACGGAAAATTTCTACATTGATGAAGCCATTGAATTTCCACTAACTTTGAGTAGTTTAGATTCCGAACCAGTAAGATTGTGGTTTCATCCTGAAGCAGATGGCGTTTATGATTTTAATATGATAATAGTATCAAATGATTCAGATGAAAATGAACTTATCATTCCTGTTTATGCAGAAGCAGTGCAGTTTAACAATACACTCGGTACTGAACTTTGGCATTTTTTGGCAAATGAAGAGCAAGATAAAATTGTCGCAATCAAAGAATTTATTGATCTAACAAATGATAATATTCCAGAACTTTTGGTAGCCGATAATAATTATAATCTCTATTGTATAAACGGAAATAGTTCGGGAATTGCTGATGTGATCTGGCATTTTTCTTCGGCAATACCTGAAATCGGTTTTGGTTCAATTTATGATAAACGTAGTTTGGAAGTTGCAGGTGATCTTAATAATGATGGAACTAATGATGTGGTAATTGGCACAGCTTGGGGAAGTAGAGCTATTTTTGTTTTGAATGGTGAAAACGGTGAAATTCTCTGGCTCTATGATACTCATACCATTGGTGATGGAGGTTGGGTTTATCAAGTGGAAGTAAAACGAGATTATAATTGGGATGGAATTAATGATGTTCTTGCTGCTACCGGTGATGATGGAAATGGAACCGGACCAAAAGCAATATTTTTGTTTGATGGAGTAACTGGTGAAATAATCTGGTCACAAAGTTTTGAAAATGCTCAAACTTCTGTAATCTCTTTTCCGACAATTGATTGGGATGGTATTCCGGAAGTTGTTACTGGAGAATCAACAGATTATGGTTTTGCAAAAGTCCGTTTTTTACGAGGTGATTCTGGAGAAGTTCTCCACGAATTCACTACAGAAAGTTCAGCAATTTGGGCATTAAAGGAGATTAATGATATTAATCAGAATGGTTTTAAAGATATTGCAGTTGGAGAATTTTACGGTAATCTATTCACAGCAGATTATGAATTGAACCAGATTTGGAGCTATGGGTTTGATAATTCAATAATCACCAGCTTGGAAACACGTATTGAAAACAATTCTGAATACATTATTCCATGTATAGTCGGTAACGATTTCAGTTTGATTTCTGCTCAAAACGGTTCAGCTCTCTGGAACTATTCATCAGTACAAAATTTTCTTGATATTTCTACTTTGAACGATATTGATAATGACGATTTTTTTGAAATTATTACTGGTTCTTTAACCAATCGCTTAGAAATAATCTCAGGTGAATCAGGTGAATTTCTATACAGCCATCAATTCAATCATCCGGTTGATCGAGTTTCAGCTCTTTCTGATATTGATAATAGCGGAAAAGAAGAGATTCTTATCGGATTACGCAATGGAAAACTATTTTGTCTTGCAGGTGGAGAATCGGGAATTTCTTATAATGAAGAAAATATTCAATCCTCAGATTTCAATTATCAACTGTCAAATTATCCTAATCCTTTCAATCCGGAAACTACAATAAGTTTTGAAACCACAACTTTACCCGGAAATGTACGAATTGAGATTTATAATATTAAAGGACAACGCATACGCGAATTTAAAATTTATAATTTAAAATTTAAAATTAATTCGATAGTTTGGAATGGGAAAGATAACAATGGAATTGCAGTTAGTTCAGGAATATATTTCATTTCGTTAAAAATTGACGATAAAATTTTATGCAATCGAAAATGTTTATTGCTAAAATAATATCATATCCTTTATTTGCAAATACTTATAAGTTATTTTAAGAAAATAAGTAATAAATTACTTTACAATAATCACAAAGATAAACTCTTTTGTATTTTTAATAAATATATAAGGAATGAAAAATGAAAAAACACACAATCTTATTTATTTTATTTTCCCTTGTGCTATTCTCACTCTATTCTCAACAAAATGGGCAGGAGACTGTTACAAAATTGAAAATGGAGCAGGATATTTCACAAAGAATTGAGAATGTTTTGGAGCCTTACATAGGCAAATGTATTGTTACGGTAAATCTTACAATGAGATATCCAGCTTTGATCAAAGCTCTTCTCGCTAGTGGTAATGAAGAAAAATATTACGGAGATTTGGAAGTTTCTCGCTCAAAAGCAGCCATAATTTCTCAACAAAAAAAAAGTTTTGAGAATGAACAAACCCAAATTTTAAAAAAAGAAGTTACAGTTTTTGTAACACGTACTCTCGATGAAAAAATGAAAATTTTCATTAAACAAAATATTGTAAATATTTTAGGTTTAAATACCGATACAGGTGATGTTCTTGTTATAAAAACTTTAATCGCTCCCATAGCCAAAGAAAAAGTAGAATCAACTAAACAATCAAAAATAACAACAACACCTTCTCCCATAAAAGAAAAAGTTTCTACCGGAAATAAATTTGGATTTATTCTTTCAATATTGAACTTAATAGCTTTGCTATTTTTTATCTATATATTCCGCTCCTCTTTTCTTCAATTATTTTCAAATAGAAGTAATGTAAATGTAACTGGATTTGACAAACTTATCAGATTACAAGGAAAAAAAAGTAGTGAGATCGGTGGTGGCAGTTCAGGCAATAAACAAACCGAATCTAGTTCTACAAAACCTTTATTTGTACGCTTAGTAGAAGAAAAAGCAGATAAAGAATTTGATTCTTCCCTTGATTTTACATACTTGGAAAATTTATCAACCGAAGGATTTATCAAATTGATCTCTAATGAAAAACCTGAAGATGTAGCAAACCTTCTTTCTAATTTATCTCCAGAGTTTAATAAAAAGTTTATAGAATTGTATACTGGAGATATTAGTAATATTTTGAAGTTTTTACTAAAAGACAAACAAAAAACAAAAACGGAAATTGACAATACTCAGAAAAAATTTCAAAAAAAATATCAAGAGATGTTAGCTAAAGATAAATTACATTACAATTCTATTGACAGCATGATTCATGTAATAAATATTCTTTCACCGGAAAAATCCCAATTCCTTGCCGAAAAAATAAAAGTAAATAATGCTACAGCATTTAAATCAATCCGAAAGCAAATTCTTCTTATGGAAGATATTTTAACTTTTGATGAAGATACAATTGAAAAAATTATTACTTCTATAAGCCATGATTTGCTTATTGAATTCATATTAAGTACAGATAGTGATATTAAACAGAAATTCTTTAAATTTATGTCACCTCGGGCAATTGCAATTGCTGAAGAAGATATGGAAAATTATGGTGAGATTGAAGATACTCATAAAAAAGTAATTGTTTCTGAAGCGTTGAATAAAATAAGAGAAATTTTAAGTTACAGGTAGGTAAATCATGAAATTATCAGTTATTCTTGGATTTATATTCGGTTTTGGAATTATTCTTATAACCGTTCTCACAAAAGAAGATACGACTTTATTTTTAAATTGGTCATCTTTAACAATTACTCTTGGCGGAACTTTATCAGCAGTAATAATATATTTTTCTCCTGGAGCACTTATTGATGCTTCTCGGGCTTTTGTGTCTATTTTTACAGATAAGCAACATTCAGCAAATCATGTTGTAAATACAATAATTGAAGTTAGTAAAAGATCTAAAAAAACCAGCTATAGAACTATTTTGAAATCTTCAGAAGTACAAAATATCTCGTTTTTGGAAAAAGGATTAACTTTGATTTCTGACGGAGTAGATACAGACCAGACAGAAGATATTTTGATTCAGGAAAGTAGAGCGAGAACAGCGAGAGATCGTGTTGCAGAACGTGTTTATGCCGTTGCCGGAAGTTTTGCTCCCATGTTTGGAATGATGGGAACGGTTATCGGTTTGATAGCAATGCTTAATAGAATTGAAGATCCGGCTTCCATGCCGGCAGCAATGGGTTTGGCTCTGGTCACAACTCTTTACGGACTTATTTTTTCTTCTTTGATGTTTAAACCCATTTCCGGTAAAATCAGAGATAAAAATAATATGGATACAAACATCCGCGATATAATTATCGAAGGAATACGTTCAATACAAAATGGTGATAATTCCGTAATCACCAAAGAAAAATTAACCGTATATTTGAAAGATGGGTTGAAATAATGAGAAAATTGAGAGTTAATGCTTTCAAATTGCTTCAAAAAAGAGTTGAAAGCTTAGAAGACGAAAACGTCGAAAACGAAAATTTGCTCGATGTAATGGTTCCTTATGCAGACCTAATGACTCTTTTATTAGTTTTCTTTGTTTTCTTTTTTATAATCAGTAAAACAGAGACAGATGGAGCTACTACAGAGATGGATACATCCTTGGAATTGAATGAACAGGTGATTACTATTCCCAGTGAAATTTTGTTCGAGATAGGTCAAGCTAACTTAAAATGGGCTGCAATAAATGCTTTATCTGGAGTTGCTTTGGAAATTAAGACAAAAATCGGTAATGAATCCGGCTGGCAAATTCGAGTCGAAGGTCATACTGATAATATACCCATACATACAAAAAAATTTGAATCGAACTGGGATCTTTCTGTAGCAAGAGCTTTAGCAGTTGTGAAGTTTTTTATGAAGCGAAAATATTTCCCAGCTGATCAATTGCAAGCTATGGGATATGGTGAATTCAAACCAATTGCTCCAAATGATAGTAAAAGCAACAGAGCTTTAAATAGAAGAGTGGAAATCAGATTGAGCAAAAAAGGAATAGAAGAAGAATAAATATGAAAAAACTAATATTTATAGCTATTATGATCATTAACCTGGTTTGTATTGCAAAAAATTTTAATGTCCCATCAGGATTTGCAACAATACAAGAAGCAATTGATAATTCCAGTCCCAAAGATACAATTTTAGTTGATCCGGGTACATACAAAGAAAATATCATCATTGATAACAAAAATATTACTCTAATTTCTAACTTCGTTAAAACAGGTAAGGCAGAATATATCATTGCAACAATCATTGATGGACGAGAGAAAGGTTCTGTAATAACAATTACAGGTGATAATTCTCTTACAGTCATAGATGGTTTTACCATTCGAAATGGAAAAGCTGAAAGTGGTGGTGGTATTTTGTTAGATAAGGCTCATCCTGTCTTAAAAAACCTTTCTTTGATCAATAATTCTGCAAAACTTAAAGGTGGAGCAATTTCAGCATTCTTTTCAGAAGCTTGCTTAGAAAATTTGATTATCAAAAACAATAGTACTACTGGAGTAGGTTCAAGTGGTGGTGGAGTTAGCTTTATGAATTCAAAAGCATCCATAATAAATTCTAATATCACAAACAACAAAGCATCTTTCGGCGGAGGAATATACTGTAATAATTCACAATTAACTCTTATTGATCTAAATGTAAATTCCAATGAAGCACAAACAAAAGGTGGTGGATTGTATTTTTTGAATTGCGATGATCAAAACTTATTGAGAATGAAAATAAAGAAAAATAAGGTTTTACATGAAAAAGGAACTGGGGGAGGCTTATGCTTTGAAAGTTCAAATTTCATCATGGCATTTTGTGATATTTCTTATAATAGTAGTGCAAATGCAGCTGGATTATTTTTCTCGTACTGCACTCCTCAGATTTTGAACAGCTTGATCTATAAAAATATGGCAATTTACAATGGTGGAGCTATGAAGTGTGATCATTCTTATCCAAAATTGATAAATGTTACAATTACGGCAAATTCTGCCGAAGCAGGTGGTGCAATTTTTAATACCAGATCTTCTATTCCAGATATAAGAAATAGTATTATTTGGAATAATAGACCGGAAGATTTTATCAAAGATTACACTTCAAAATTTAAAATTGAATATTCAAATATTACAGCAGAAATTAATGGCTTGGGAAATTTAAAGATAAATCCAAAATTTATTGAAATAACCAAAGATAATTACAGATTATCCAATATTTCTCCATGCCGAAACAAAGGTAATTCTGATGTAAAATATAATGATTTTGATGGTTCTCGAAATGATTTGGGAGCTTATGGCGGGCAAAAAGGAAGATGGTAAATATTTAATATTGTATATTGTATATTGTATATTGAATATGGAATATTTTGCATTGAATATTAATAACTTGGAGGATAGAATGAAAAAAGAGTTTTTGGTAGTTATTTTGTTGATTTTTATTTCAGTATGTTTGGCTGCTGAATTTAATTATAAATTTGAAATTGATATTGCAAAACATTATGAAAAATATGGGTATCTGGACAAGGCAAAAGAGCATTTTATCAGAGTGTTTCATAATCCCAAAACACCAGATGAGGCAAAATCGGAAGCTTTGTACCAACTTGGTCAAATATCTTATGAAATCGGTGATTTTATTCAAGCTTTGGATGAATGGGAAGTATTGATAAATGATTTCCCTGAATCAAAGGAAACAGGATTGATTGATGAAAGAATACCGGAAATCCGAAAAACTGTCTCTAGAGCAACTCAAGATCAGCTTTCAGCCCTCGCAATCGCTAATGATTTTCATCGTCATAATTTCTCAGACCGGGCAAAAGAGAAATTTTTGAATATTTATCATGATCCACATACATCAGAAGCAGATAAAGCAGAAGCACTATACTTGATTGGTCAGATCACATTTGAAGAGGGCGATTATACGGTAGCTTTGGAAGATTGGGAAATAATGATTGAAAGATATCCTGATTCAAAACAAACACAAGAGATAGCAAATAGACTTCCACAATTACGTGAAATTATTACATCTGATTCAGATACTTCCATTATTTCTGTTGTTGCGAAATCTTACTTGAAAAACGGTGATTTCTGGTCTAATGCCAAAAATACATTTAATATTGATTATTCTTGGATGCCAAGTGTAGAATTAGCGACCAAATGGTATGACCAAGTTATGAAAGAATTTCCCAATTCAACGGCTTCAGAGATTGCCTATCGAAAAAAATTATTTGCTTTATTAGGATGGAAAGAAGCTGGAAGAGATGGCGACAAATACGGTGCTATGGAAAATTTTAAGAAATATATGCCGGAAATTGTAGAAACATTCAATAGTTTCCAAAAAGAATACCCCAAAAGCCAATTCTTGCAAGGATTTCGTTATCAGATAGCACAAACTTATTGGTTTAATAAAGATTGGAAAAAGGCTAAAATTTGGCTGAACAAAGTTGTAGAAGCCGGAGCAGGTAATGAGACTTTTTATACAGAAACAGCTAAAACACGTTTGAAAAAACTAAAGTATTAATTTTTTATAGATTTACTTGGAGGGCACTATTAATTAGTGCCCTTTTGTGATTAAAGGAAAGAAGAAAATAGGAAATAGAGTTAAAGCAAAGGTCACAGAGAGAAGAATAAAAATAGGAATAAAGGACATTGTCACACTCGAAGAGTGGTTTTTTCCCAAAACTCATATTTGGGAAAATTTTGTTTTTTCCCATAAAGTTAATATCAATATAACAACTATTATCACAGAGCATAATTATGAAATTAAAGACCCCAAAAATTCTTATTGTCGAGGACGAAAGAATTATTGCAGAAGCAACAAAACATATTATTGAAAGATTTGGTTATCAAGTTATCGGAATAGCGAAAAGTGGTGAAAGAGCTATCGAAATTATTCAGCAACAACATGTTGATCTTGTTCTTATGGATATTATTTTACATGGGAAAATGAATGGAATTGAAGCCGGAACTATTATCCAAAAATTTGATATTCCAATAATTTTCATCACTGCAAATGCAAATGATAAGAATTTACATGCTGTAAAATTTACAGATGCATATAATCTTTTGGTAAAACCTTATAATAAAGTTGATCTTAAAGCAGCAATAGAAATTACATTATATAAACATTCTATGCAGCTTCAAGTTAAAAACAGCGAAAAAAAGTATCGTACTTTAATAGAATCACTAAAAGAAGGAATCGGTATCATTGACCATAATTATTGCTTTTTCTACGCTAATCATGAACTTTCCAAAATAATTGGTTTACCAGAAGAAAAATTAATCGGTTCAAATTTGCTGAAATTTTTACCAGAGCGATACCAGTTAAAATTGAGAGGAATTTTTGAGAATAAACATAATAGCGATGAAGCTTTTGAAATTTCAATTCCAATTATTTCATCAGGTCAGAATAAATTTTTCAAACTCAAAATCACTCATTTCTTAGAAAAATTAGAAACAAATAAATGGTTTGTTATTTTTAATGATATCACTGATTTGAAAATAACTCAAACAGTGCTTGAGGAAAAAGTTTTCGAAAGAACTAATGAATTAAATAAATTAAATAGTCAATTGAGTAAAATATTGGAAGAAACTGTACAGGGATTGAGCAGAACTGTTGAGATTCGCGATCCTTATACTGCTGGGCATCAGAGGAAAGTATCGTCCTTATCAACAGAGATAGCAAAAGCACTGAATCTTACAAATTTTCAAATTGAAAGTGTGAAATTTGCCGGTCTAGTTCATGATATTGGGAATATGAAAATTCCTATCGAAATTCTTCATAGACCTCGCAAATTGAACAAAGCGGAATTAGCATTGATAAAAATTCACCCGAAAATTGGATATGATTTATTAAAAAATATCCATTTCCCGTGGCCTGTTGCAGATATTGTATTACAACATCACGAAAAAATAAATGGAAGTGGTTATCCTAATGCATTAGAATTTGACGATATTCTTAAAGAAGCTCGAATAATTTCTGTAGCTGATACTATTGAAGCAATTTCTTCACATCGTCCATACCGAGGCTCTTTGGGAATTGATAAAGCACTCGATTTTGTTAATGCAAAAAAGGGAATTCTTTATGATCCTGAAATTGTTGATTGTGCTTTGCTACTTTTCAAGAGCAATAAATATACATTTTCTGATGTGTAATAACTAATTAATTTTACATATTTTTCAAGATGAAGAGAATAGTTTTTTTTCAAAAATAGTTATAATATAAATTTTATAATTTAAGAGAAAAAATGCCTATAGAAAATGAAAAAGTTACTCAAATTTTAGAATATTTAAAAAATAATTTCTCCAATGATTTACATAAATCATTGGAGAAAGGAAAACTTGGCTTATCAATCTGTAAAAATGTTTCAAATGAAGCAAAATTATATTATTATATAGCGAAAGCTCATTCAAAACTAAATAATTTTTCTGATGCATTCAAAAATTATATCATTTCAACAGATTTATATAGCAAGAATAACAACAAGCAGGAAGAAGCAGCTGTAAATATAACGATTGCGTATTGCTTAAATCATGAAGGGAAATATAGTGACGCTATAGAATATTACATCAAAGCTCTAAATTATTTTGAGAAAACGAATAAAAATATGATAATTAGTAAGATAATGGTAAATTTAGGAGCAATTTACTACATGATCAATCAATATTCAAAAGCACTTTATTACTATCAGTTTGCTCTATCATTTCGTAAAAAGCTTAATGATGAAATCGGTCTGATGAATATCTATAATAATCTTGGAAATACTCACTTCAGTCTAGAAGATTTGGAAAAAGCAAAATTATATCATCTGGATTCTTTGAAATTAGCTAAAAAATTAAATATTGAAAATAGTATTGCCCGATCTTATAACAACCTTGCCTTGGTTTATACTAAACAGAATAATCAGGAAAAAGCTTTAGAATATTTGAAACTCTCACACAAATTAATGAAAAAAAATAATAATGTTTGGGGAATTGCCAATACTGCTAATAATATGGGAGATATTTTTTTAAATTACGGGGATTATGAATCTGCAAAAACACTATTCACAGAAGGATTGAAAACTGCATTAGAATTGAATGATAAACTGCTTCTCAAAGATTCATATTTTGGATTATTCAACCTTAATTATTCAAAAAAAAATTACCAAACTGCTCTTGATTTTCATATAAAACTCACAGAGATAAAAGATAGTATTTTAAATGAAGATTCGGCAAGTAAAATTGCAAAATTAGAAGCGAAATATGAATTTGATAAAAAAGAAAAAGAAGCCGAGATTTATCGGTTAAAGAATATTGATCTTAATGAAAAAATCGAATCAGAAGTTAAAAAAAGACAAGAACAGCAAGAAAAAATATATAAACAATCACAACTTGCGGTATTAGGTGAACTTGCTTCCGGTATTGCTCATGAAATAAACCAACCTTTGCAAAGTCTCTCTTTTACTTTAGAAAATATTAAACTTACATTGAATGAAGGTGTTGCTGAGCCAGAATACATAAAAAATAAAGTTGATCTTATGATACAAGATTCCAATCGTATGCAGCAAATCAGTAACCACATCAGGATTTTCTCCCGAGATCAGAAAAATGATTATAAAATCGGATTTTGTATAAATGAAAGCATCCAAAAAGCTGTTGATATGATTCATGAACAATTTGAAAATCATAATATTATTATAAAATTAAAGCTTTCTACTGAACTCCCACAAGTTTTGGGAAATATGTATAGATTTGAACAAGTGGTCTTGAATTTGCTTTCAAACAGTAAAGATTCTTTAGAAGAAAAATGGGAAGAAGTAAGTGGTTCCGATAAAAGAATAAACATCAATACTTATTGTGAGAAGAAACAAGTAATACTAAACTTTTCAGACAATGGAACGGGAATAAAAAAAGAATTTCAAGAAAAAATATTTCTACCGTTTTTCACTACAAAAGAAGCTGGGAAAGGGACAGGACTTGGATTATCCATTTCGTACACAATCATTAACGAGATGGATGGAAAAATTGAAATCGTAGATTTAGAAAAAGAAGGATTAAACTTGAAAATCAGTTTGCCGAACTACGATGGGAAGGGGGAATTTTGTCAAAGTTAACAATTTTGGTTCTTGATGATGAAAAAAGGATTACTGATGAATTAAAAGAATACTTAGAACATAGAAAATTCAAAGTTTACACAGCTCAAAAACCATCTTCTGCTTTTGAATTGATGAAATCTAAGCGAATTGACATCTTGCTTCTCGATATAAGATTACCTGAGATAAGCGGGTTGGAAGTATTGAAAAAGATAAAAAATCTTTTCCCAAAAATTGAAGTAATAATGATAACCGGTCATGGAAATATGGAAATTGTGATTAAAGCAATGAGATTGGGAGCAATAGATTTTTTGAATAAACCATTTCATCATTTAGATGTGAAAATTGCGATTGAACGAACTTCTAAATTTGTCGAATTACAAAATGAACTAACTGTTTCAAACAATAAAAATTCATTGATCTCACAAGAATTGGAACAACTTTTGGATAAAAAGCTGATCGGAGAAAGTGATGCTATCAAAGAAGTGCTTAAAATTACAATGCGAGCTACCGAATTTGACGATGTAAATGTGCTTATTACCGGAGAAAGTGGTACGGGAAAAGAGATAATTGCCCGTCTGATTCATTATGCAAGTGTTCGGAAAAAATTTGGATTTTATCCGGTAAATTGTTCTGCTGTTCCCGATACACTTATGGAAAGCGAATTTTTTGGTCATAAAAAAGGATCGTTTACAGGTGCTTTCAAAGATAAAAAGGGGTTATTTGAACTAACACATCAAGGTACACTTTTTTTGGATGAGATTTCCGATATGCCTTTTGCGCTTCAAGCGAAATTATTACGAGTTATTGAAGATAAAAAAATCAAAAAAATCGGTGATGATAAAGAGATCGAAATTGATGTGAGAATTGTAGCTGCCACCAATAAAGATATAAAGATGCTGATCAAAAAAAATGAATTCAGATTAGATCTATACCATCGAATGAATACTATTGAGATAAATATTCTTCCTCTTAGAGAACGTACCGATGATATCAAACCCTTGATCCTTCATTTTGTAGAAGAATTCAGTAAAAAAATAAAAAAAATTGTTCCAAAAATTGATAAAAAAGTATTTGAAATACTAAAAGATTATTCATTTCCGGGAAATATCAGAGAATTAAAAAATTTAGTTGAACGAGCTATGATCATCAGTGATAATAACGCTCTCACAATAGATGATTTCCCAATTACTTTTAAAAAAAAAAGAACTGATGTAATTACAAAGATTAGAAATCTTAATCTAATTGATAATGAAAAAATCCTTGTTAGAGAAGCTCTATTTGAAACCAAGAATAATCGAACACATGCTGCCAAACTTCTTGGGCTATCTCGCTTTGCCCTTATTCGTAGAATGCAGAAATATGAGATTGAAGTTGATTGAAATCTATCTCGGGTCAAAAAAAAATTTAGCAACGAACAGAACTAACCAGACGAACTGTGGCAAATGAAAGCACAGAAAAATAAAAAAACGACAAAAAACTTCTCGGTTGTTTTTTATATGCAAAAGAAATTGGCTTTATTTTTAATTCATTTCTATATATTAAAAAATCTCTGAAACCATTGAAACGGTTAAGTAATAGATTGCTTCACATTAACCACATACTTAAGTTTGTGGTTAATAAGGCAGAAATTTTTCAATAACCGTTTCAACGGTTTCCTATTATTCTCAAATTGTAAAAACAAAACAAAAACTTCTTTTAGGCGAGTATACTACCCGGAAAGTAGTTTTCCCTTTTTTTAAACAACCAACTCGTTCCTCCCGAAAGCATTCGGGATCTTGGGAATGCAGGAGACATTACGAAGACGAACTTCGTAACGAGTTTTATGTGTAGGCTTTTGATGAATACACCAAAGGAAAAAGGGAGAACCAATTTTCTTAGATTATATTACACTTAATCGAATACTCAGGGCTGTTTCAAAAAATTTATTTTATCGACAATTACTTTTATAATATTACTTATTGAAATAATCTTGCCGGGTATTATCAATCATCTATCATTTACTATTCACTTTTCGCACACTGTTTGATTTTGTTATAGCAAAATCGCACAGTTTGAAAAATTTATTTTTATTCCTAAATAATTGGAAAGCTTACGAACGAATTAATAACAATATTTTCATGAACATTTAGCATTTTTTTGATTACATTTCAGATAATTTCAACTATTATTTCATAATACCTTTAATTGGCACAAATTTCGCAATTACTGAAATAAAAATCGGAGGTTATTATGAAAAAAAACAAAAGATTTATTTCTGTAACAATTGTAAATTTGTTAATTTTATCTTTTTTATTAGGAATTATTGTTCTTAACGCTGATGAAGTAAAAATTACACCGGAAGCTGATGCTGATTCGGGTGATGACTTTGGATTTTCTGTTGCTATCAGCGGAGATTGGTCTGTAGTTGGAGCGAGAGGAGAAGATGATAACGGTGCAGCTTATTTCTTTAAACATAATGGAGAATCATGGGTCAGAGAAGATGTATATTATGGTAGTGGAACCGAAACAGACTATGACCAATTAGGACAGTCTGTTAGTATCTGTGGTGATTATGCCATTGTTGGTGCTCCGCGGGATGAGTGGTTTGATGGAATTGCTTGGCGGGAAACCGGAACAGCAAAAGTTTTCCAGCGTGATGGTGATTCATGGACATTGCTACAAACACTTACACCACCTAACCAAGCTAATGATAAATATATGCAATGGTATGGAGAATCAGTTAGTGTAGATGGTGATCGGGCAATAGTCGGAGGACCCGGATACAGTGACGGGGTAATGTGTATTGGTATTGCTTATATTTATCACCTCAATGGTGATTCGTGGCGATTTCCAAATCCCGAACCGGACTGGCATGAAAACTTCGGACAGTCCGTTTCTATCAGTGGAGATTATGCGATCGTAGGAACTCCGGGAGATAATAACGAAACAGGAAAAGCCTATATTTTTCATTATGACAATGGCGATTGGAATCAACAAGCAGAACTTACTGCAGAAGAAGATGCAGATAATGGAGATTATTTCGGTTATTCAGTTTCAATTAATGAAGATTATGCTGTTATTGGAGCATACAATGATTCAGCACAGGGATCTGCTTATATTTTCCATCGTGACGGAATATTATGGACAAGGCAAACCAGAGTTTTAGCTGATGATGGACAAAGCTGTGATTTGTTCGGTGTTTCAGTATCAATAAATGGCGATAATCTTCTGGTGGGAGCTGCAGATGATGGTGATAATGGAAGTTTCTCCGGTTCTGCATATTTCTTTCTACGAGAAGGAACATCCTGGATTCAACAAGAAAAATATCTAGCAATTGACGGTTCAATTGGGGATTCATTTGGTTATTCCGTTTCGATTAACGAAGAAAAATTAATTGTAGGGGCGCCTGAACATTCAGGGGGAACAAATAACGGTGGATATGTTTATATTTATGATTTATTCGGGCAAGCACAAGTTGGTGATATTATTATAACTGAAATTATGCAAAACCCATTGGCAGTTAACGATTTTGATGGAGAATGGTTCGAAATATTTAACAGAGCGGATCATTCAATTGATATGGCTGATTGGATATTTACAGATAATGGTGCGAATACTTTTACGGTATCAGGTTCATTTATTGTTCCATCTCAGGAGTATGCAATTTTTACCATAAATGATGATCCTGTAACAAATGGAGGTGTTAATTATTCCAGAATGTATGACTGGGGTACGAGTGCAAATTATGCATTAAGCAATAGTACTGACGCCATAATAATCGGAAATGGTGCTAAAGCGGAAATTGATCGAGTAGAATGGGATAATGGTATTACCTTTCCAAATTCTGAAGGTGCTTCAATGGTTTTTGAGGGACCCTATACTGATAATAATGCATATTTGGATAACAATTCAGGTTCAAATTGGCAGCAAGCTGCAAGTGATACTTATGGCTCTGGAGATTCGGGTTCTCCCGGTTCATTAGGAGGAGATGCAGCACTTCCAGTATCACTCTCATCATTTACTGCTTCCTATCAGAATAATTCTACTTCGATATGCTGGCAAACACAATCGGAAACTGAAAATCAAGGATGGAATATTTACAGATCGGATTCTGAGAATTTTGGACAATCAGTAAAGATAAATTATGATCTTATTCCCGGAAGTGGAACTACCAGCATAGCGACAGATTATCATTATAATGATGATTTTGAAGCACAAAATAACGAAAATTATTGGTATTGGTTAGAACATATTTCGTTTTCAGGAGTTTCGGAATTATCTGAACCAATAATTGTTGAAATTCATATAGAGCCAGATAATCCGATTCCTCCTTCAATAACTGATTTTGGACTTAAACAAAATTACCCAAATCCATTTAATCCTTCCACAACTATTGATTTTTCTCTAACCACAGAAAATGCTAAGAACGCTATGATTACGATTTTTAATTTGAAAGGTGAGAAAATACGACAATATTCAATTCTCAATAATCAATCATCAGTTGCTTGGGATGGAAAAGATGAAAACAATGTCGGTGTTTCATCAGGAATTTATCTATACCAACTGAAAACAGATAATTTTTCTCAAATAAAAAAAGCAGTTTTAATGAAATAGGAAAAACGAAAAAAGATAAAAAAATAATATACATCCTGATCTAAATATTTTTTAGGTCAGGATTTTTTTTATTATGTATATACTACCCAGAAAGTGATTTTCCCTTTTTTAAAACGCCCAACTCGTTCCCAAGTTTGTCTTGGGAATGCTGAAGACATTACGAAGACGAACTTCGTAACGAGTTTTATGTGTAGGCTTTTGATGAATACAACAAAGAAAAAAGGAGAACCAATTTCCATAGAGTATACGCTTAACATAGATTGAATAAATAAAATTGTTGTAATAATTGACAAGCAAGAGCACCTTATCTGCTTTAGTTTATGATTTAGAAAGATTTAATTAAGAGTTGGATAGGAGAAGCAATGATATTCATAAAATCAAATGTTCAAGAACTTAAAAAATTAGAAATTTTCAAACTAACGATTGCAAGATTTCAGGAAAATATCGATAGAATTTTCGATGAAAAAGACCTTATTTATTTTATCATTGAAGATAATAAAGAGATTGGCTTTTTTTATCAGAATGAATTTCAATACAAATATTCTTTTAGAATGTTCATAGCTGAAACTCAGAAAAGATTTGATATTATTGAGTTTAAGAGATTAATTTTAGAAATTATTAAAGATGAAGACAGCAAAAATTTCGTAGAATTCTCATTGCAAAGAAACTCTAAAAATATTTTGAACAAATTTAATAGAATTGATGCAATGCTTGAATATCAAAGGGATTCTTATGTATTTAGATCTTTAAATTCTATAAATTCAAAGTTTACAATTTATGATAAGATAGATGATTATGAAGAACTGACAGAATTTCTGTATTTGGCTTTTGAAGATGATGAAGAATATTGCAAAGCAGATTGGAAATCAATGATGGAATCTTTTCCCAAAGCAAGCTTTCCACATATCACATATCTATGTAAAAAAAAAGATAAAATTGTTGGAGCTTGTATCGGCTACAATATTATTTCCTTAAAAAAAATCTATCTTTATGTAATTGCAGTTTATCCGGAATATCGAAAGAATCATATTGGAGAACACTTGATCAAATTATTTTTGAACTCAAAACAGGAAATTCCATTTTATCTGGATGTTTTGGAATCTGCAAAACCAGCGATATCTCTTTATGAAAAAGTTGGCTTTCGTAAAAAGAAAATTGTTTCAGCTATATGCCTGATAGATAAATTTTTACTATAACATAAACATTATATAAGTAACTCTTTTATCACAATTAGTCAATTTGAATATCCTTGCTGTTTTTACTTTTTTATATTGCCTAATGCAATAGATTTTAAAGATTGGTTTCTATTATGAATAAAGAATTAAAAAGTAGAATTGAATTTGGGTTATTTATTTTCATATATAGATTTTTCAAGCTTTTACCATATTCGTTAGTCAGAAACTTCTTACAAAATTTATTTATTTTTGGCGGATATATCATTGGTATCAGGAAAAAAGTAGCTTATAATAATCTGACGAAAGTTTTCAAAGATAAAAGTGATTCCGAGAAAAAGAAAATCATAAAATTAATGTATAAATATATGGGAAGAACCACCGCAGAAATATATTTTGGTGACGAAGAAAAACTTTTTCAAGAAACTAAAATAATTGGTAAAGAAAACCTTGATAATGCTGTAAAAATGGAAAAAGGTGTGATTCTTGCGACAGCTCATATGGGTAATTGGGAAAGTTCAGGAAAAATTATTCATAGATACCATAACGTTGCTGTAATTTATAAAAAACAGCGAAATCAATATTTTGATGAGTTTAACAATAAACTAAGAACAAGAAATGGTATAATTCTAATCCGTAACCAACGCAGTGAAATGAGAACAATGTTTAAACTCCTCAAACAAAATTATATTTTAGCAATTCTAATGGATCAACACGCAGGATCGAGAGGAATTTTGACAACTTTTCTGGGATTACCAGCTTCTTCATTTCCCGGAACAGCCAGAATTGCTATAAAATTAAATTGCCCAATC
Organism: Candidatus Cloacimonadota bacterium; assembly: GCA_021108315.1. Lineage (GTDB taxonomy): Bacteria > Cloacimonadota > Cloacimonadia > Cloacimonadales > TCS61 > JAIORE01. Next base: position 4,298 of record JAIORE010000352.1, on the reverse strand, counting down.
CTTCCCGGAGTTGCTGTAAGAGATAAAAAAGGAAATAATGTTCTTATCTGTGAAAAGATGATCTTACCGGACGATTATGCAAATGATGATAGAGGAATAAAAAGATTAACTGAGGACGTTACAAATGTAATCGAGAAACTTATCATAAAATATCCGGAACAATGGTTTTGGGTTCATAAAAGATGGAAAAGCGTGGAAAGTGCAAAGGTGATAGATTAAAGAATTGGCTCTCGCAAAGACGCTAAGTCGCGAAGAAAAAAAGATAGCACCGAACAAAACGGACAAAACGAACAAAAAAACTAACCACAAAGAGCACAGAGGAAATGTAAAGAAATGTCAGAATTTGGATTAACCAGATTTAAGGATAAAGGGATTATTTCGAAAATCAATTAAATCCGTGTAAATACATTGTAAAATTTCGAGCTGAACTCTTTTGATGAACGAAGTGCTCTAAGCAAGCGAAGCTTTCTAATCCGTATTAATTTGTGGCTTATTTTTTGCTTATAAAAAAATCTAATTTTAAAATATGAGGAGAATCAAATGTTAAGGTTGAAAAACATAACAAAACGATATGAAAATATAATCGCAGTAAATAATCTAAGTCTGGAAATTCCCCCTAATTCAATTTTTGGACTGCTTGGACCTAATGGAGCAGGGAAAACAACTACGATCAGAATTATTAACCAGATTGCCGGATTAGATAGCGGGGATATCTTTTTCGATGATGAAAAGATGAAACCTGCTCATACGGAAATAATCGGTTATATGCCGGAAGAGCGTGGCTTGTATCTGAATATGAAAGTTGGAGAGCAACTTGTTTATCTCGCAGAATTAAAGGGTATGAAATCAAAAACAGCCAGAGAAAAAATAAATTTCTGGCTTGAGAAATTTAAAATTACCGATTGGTATAACAAAAAAGTAAGTGAACTTTCTAAAGGAATGCAACAAAAAATCCAATTTATCACAACTGTTTTGCACGATCCGGGATTACTTATTTTTGATGAACCATTCACCGGATTAGATCCAATAAATACAGAAATTATTAAAAATGAGATAAGGACATTACGTGAAAACGGAGCAACAATCATTTTTTCTACGCATCGTATGGAACAAGTCGAGGAGATTTGTGAAGAGATTGCTCTTATCAATAAAGGTGAAATAATTCTTAGAGGAAATATCAAAGAATTGAAAGAAAAATTCAAAAAAAATCATTTTCTGATAGAATTTGAAGGAGTTTTACCGGAACATATTGAAGAATATAAAATTATAGAAAAATTTGATCATAGTATTATTTTGGAAATTACTAATGATGAGGATTCTAATCTGTTATTGAATCACTTACTTAAAAGTGTTAAGATAAAAACTTTCAAAGAAATTTTACCAACCCTGAATGAAATATTTATTGATGCTGTCAAAGGAGAAACTGATGAGTAAAATATTCAAAATCATAAAACGAGAATACCTTTCCAGAGTGAAAAAAAAATCGTTCATAATTCTCACAATTCTCATTCCAATTTTGATGGCAGGTTTGATGATGACTCCGTTGCTTCTCTCTCGTTATAAAAGTGGTAGTACATCAATTGCTGTTTTAGATAAGAGCGGTTTATTCAAAAATAAATTAGATAATACCGATAATCTTTTTTTTAACTATTTTGATGGAACACTTGAGGAATTGAAACAAACTTATAAATCAAAGTACAAAGGGATTTTATACATTCCTGTAATAAATATCAAATCTCCACAGGGAATAAAACTTTATTCCGAAAACCAGTTTGGAATGCTTCATTCAATTTATATTGAGAATCAGTTAGAAAAAATAATTGAGGATAATCGGTTGAAAGAGGAAGGATTGGATCGGGAATACCTGGCAAAGTTCAGAGTAAATTTGAACTTGGACACTGTAATTCTCAGTAAAGAGGGAGAGAAAAGTAGCGATTCCAAACTTTCTGCCGGATTGAGCTATGTGATGGGTTTTATGCTCTATATTATGTTGCTTTCATATGGAACGATGATTATGAAAGGTGTGATCGAAGAGAAGAAGAATAGAATCATTGAGGTAATTATTTCGTCTGTGAAGCCATTTCAATTGATGCTGGGGAAAATATTGGGAATCGGAGCAGTTGCTCTTACGCAAATAATTATTTGGTTAATTTTGGGAACTATGATTTCGACCAGTATTATGCTTATTTTTCTTCCCGAAATGCTAGATGCTCAAAGTGCTCAAGTTACTCAGATTGCTTCCGCAAATGTAAATGTGGATAATTCTCAGATTTATGAAATTATTGATTCATTAAAAGCGATGAATATTCCCCTTGTTTTATCCTCTTTTATCTTCTATTTCTTGTTTGGTTATTTAATCTATTCTGCCCTTTTTGCAGCGATTGGTTCTATTTCCGATGATGCTTCTGATAATCAATCTATCGCAATGCCCGTGATTTTACCTATTATTATTTCGCTATTCATTATGATAAATGTTCTTGAGCAACCGCACAGTCCTTTGGCTTTTTGGAGTTCGCTCATCCCACTTTTCTCACCAATCGTGATGACTGCCCGTTTACCTTTTGGAGTTCCCGGGTGGCAACTTGCTTTATCAATGTTTTTATTGGCTGTCGGATTTGTTTTTTCAGTGTGGATGGCTGGTAAAATTTATCGTGTGGGAATTTTGTTACACGGTAAAAAAGTAACTTTTAAAGAACTGAAAAAATGGGTGTTTTATAAATAAGAGGAAGAGATGAAACCACGAATTGACACGAATTTACTCGGATTTTGGAAACAATACTTACTTTTGATAATAGTTTTTATTGTAGCAAGTTGTGCGACCAACAAAACATGTACAATCGTTGGATATGATTATGATGACAAAACTGATAAAACTGATTATTTTGTTGTTCCATACGGAACTGTTTCAATTCCTGGAAAATGGAATAAGTCAAATTACAACTCTTCAAGTAGACAACAATTTTTCAATAATACTGATTCCGTGACGATTTCCCTATCTCTTGATTCTTGTAATGAGTTTGAATTCAATGCTAATAAAACAATAACAGGATTTGAATTTGTGAAATCTTATTACGAATGGGATTCACAATTCTTTATTGAAAATTTTGGATTAATAAATAAATTACTTGAACAAGACCCTGAAAAGAATTATATAATCTGGAGACTTCAAGGTAAATTTAATGATGAAAACATTGATAAATACATTAGACATCTTTCCTAAATAAATCTCGATGGCTAACAAGCTCGCTAATGATCAACGTTTACAGTAATAAGTATAAAATTGTTGAAATTCTGTAAACCATTGATCTAAAATGCTTTAAAATTATTTAGGAAAGATGTCTATTCTATGTGGAGAGAGGAATTGTAATGTAAGCATTTTTTCAATTCTTAAAACAGATAAATGGACAGAAAAACAAAAAATAGAATTCTTGAGGAATTTATATTTGAAGGGAAAATGAATAAAAACAAACTACTTTCAGCCATTGAAAATTTTTCAAACCTAAGTGTTTTGGTAGTTGGTGATGTAATGTTAGATGTTTACGAATTCTGTTACACAAAATATAGTAAATTAATTCCATCGGAAAAAAAAGGTAAAAGGGCGTATACATCACAAGAATCAATTCTATCTTTAGGTGGTGCAGGAAATGTGGCATATAATTTATCATCATTAAAAGTAAAAACGAGTTTAATTAGTGTCTGTGGCAATGATTCAAACTATTTCGCTCTAAAAGAAATTGCTGATAATCATAACATTAACCATTTTTTCATTCGTGATTCCGAAAGACCAACAATTGTAAAAACACGAATTTATATTGATGACGAATATCATCTAAGGAAAGATAAAGAAAATATAAGTAAAATATCAGATGAAACTTCACTCTCCTTACTCAGTGAATTTTATAAGCAAATCAAAGACACAAATATTGTAATTCTCAGTGATTATAATAAAGGAATTTTTACAAAATTTAATTCTCAAAAGATTATCCAAAAATGTAATGAGTTAAAAATCCCCGTAATTGTTGATTTTAAACCGCAAAACAAAAAATTATTCCAAAATGTGACAATTATGGTTCCAAATTTTTATAAAGCAAAAGAGGTTTACAATAAGTTTGAAATTAATTCTGATATGAAAACTTCCTTAAAAAATATTTCAGAGATTTTACATTGTGAGCAAGTTATTGTAACTTTACACGATAATGGAATATGCGGTTACAATAAAAAAGAGTATTTTCATATTCCCGTAGGGTGTGTTTGTAGTATAATGTAAAATATATTGACTATATCTGCTGTAATAATAG